>NZ_VFUR01000011.1:0-201045 GCF_006441095.1 Mesorhizobium sp. B2-5-4
GGCGCGGGGGGGGACTCGACCGGGTTTCTCGTTGAGCGCGTCGTGCAACGCGCCTGACCTTGTTGGCGTCCTCAGCGGACGCTGGCGACCGCGTCGGAACGGCCGTCGTTGATCGTCACCCAAACGCCGGAATTTTCCGTCGATTGACGCTTGAGATAGGTGTAGTCGGTGTCCGTCCAGGACAGCACCTTGGTTTCCAGATTGTCGAGGATGAACTCGCCGAGGCTGGTGCGCACGGTCAGCACTGCGTGGCCGTCGCCGTTCGGCTGGCGCGCAACCGTCATCAAAAGGTCGCCGGCCGGCACGCCCACATCCATCAGCTCGCGGCGCTTTTCCAGCGCATAGTCCTCGCAATCGCCATAGCCATTGTCCGGGTAGGCCCAGTATTCCTCGACACCGTAGTTTTCCATGTCGGTGCGCGGCTTGACGCGGGTGTTGACCGAATTGTTGATGCTGACGATCGTCGCCCATAGCTTCCGGGTCAGGTCGACCGGCTCTCCCTTGGGGGTCTTCTCGTTGCATTCGCCAGGAATGCGTTGGCAGAATTCATAATGGCCAACAGGCTGCGTGGTGCGTCCGCCGGTATGCATATAGGCCGGTCCCGCGGCATATGCTGATCCCCAGGCGGAAAGCTGCATCGCCATTGCCATCAGCAACAGCTTGCCCCTCGCTTTTTTCATTATTCAGTCTCCCCGTTCGAAGGAGACATTGCCACATGTGGATTTATTCGACGCAAAAAAGAGAAGTAGGTTTTAAGTAAAACGCCAGTAGAATACGCATAAAATTTGAATCAGTTGAGTATTGATTTGTTTGGATTGCTGGGCTGGTTTTCTGCGAATTCAGCCTCGCGCGGACCATTTCTGAAACTATGGAACCTGCCATCCGAGGATATCGATCGCCGCACCCCGGAATCAAAAAGCCGGCCGCGAGGGCCGGCTTGATGGGCGTGCTTTGCGGCCTGATCAGGCGCGCGGCGTGTTGAATTCGGAATCGAGCGTTTCGGGGCGCTGGATGACGGCGAATTCGATGGCGACGCCGTCTTCGAAATGCCGGACGATCTGGCCGCGCATCGTGCCGAGCATGACCTGGACTCCGATCGCCGGTTTGACGTCGATCTCGATCGCGGCGCCGGACAGTGACAGATCGATGATCCGGCACTGATACTGACGGCCGTCGGTGAGCTGCAGCACGCTGGTCGGATTGCGTGGCGAGACGCGCTCGTGACGGCGGTCTTCCGGCAGGTCGAGCTCGTGTTTGTTGGCAAGCCATGTCAACTGCGCCGCGAGCTTGTCCTTCTTGCGGTCGGACGCAATCACCGTCATCGCGAAGCCGTCCGGCAGCGTGCGTGTCAAAACACCTTCGATGCGGCCGATATGGTCGATATAGGCGATGACTTTCTCGCCGGGCATGCCGATGCGGTCGGTACGAAGCGCGACGTTGCCGGGCGACATGTCGACGACCTGGCACGGGTGCTCGGTGCGGTCCTCCAGCATGAATCGTCCGTATATCTTGACCCGGACGCGCTGAAAGTTGCGCCTTTCAGCTTGGGACGGCGCGTAGTCGACCGCCGCTGACCTCATGACTGCCTACACCCCGTTTGGCATCCCGCGCGTCGATGCAAGGGACTTCGTCAGAGAAGTACAACAAAGCGGGTTAACAAAGGGGAAAAACGAGCCCGCGGGACTGTGTGATCATCAACTATCTTCGCGCCCGCCGTCGAAGACGACGAGATGGCGAATGCGGCGCGCCCGCCCAAGCGCCGAGATCGTGTCAGGCGCCCCGATTTCGTCGGGAACGAGCGAGGGAACGTCGATCGCCGGGCGATTGTTCAGCAGCTCTTTCTCCGGGTCGATGACGCGTATGGAATCAATCAAGGCGTCCGTGATCGGATCGGCGCCCAGCCAGAACGGCTTCTCAACAGCGCTGATCACGCCGAGGCAGCGCGGATTTTCAATGCCACCATCGAGCGGCAAGGCGAGCAATTCGAACTTGTTGGAGCGGCCGTTGCGGCTGAAGCCCTCGAAATTGATCAGCACGACGGATTTCTGGTCGAAGACCCCGTGGATCAGCCGCGAAACCAGCCGCTGATCCTTCTCGCGCCATAGCGAGGGGAAAGAGAACCCCTTGAGTTCGCGGCCGTAGCAGGCGCAGAGCCTGGTGCCGGCCAGACGAAATACCGGCTGCCCGCGCGTGTCCCTTTCCAGGATGAACGTATCGGCCAGCAGCGACTTGATATCGGCCGGCTCGACTTCCGATCGCTTCGGAGCGGGGCGTCCGTCACGCAGGCGGTTCCAATAGTGGAACAGCGTGATCGATCCGTTTTGGTTCATACTAAAAAGCTCCGCGCATTCTGTCGTCTGATGTCCCATCGGTGAACAGAAGGGCGCCCTCCGATGACCTACATGCGTTGGGGAGCAGGAAGCGTGCCAGCGTCGTTAACACTTGTTCACGGGTCGGGGCCGTTAAGGTTAACAATTGGTTTACGTTGCGCCCTGGCAAGCCGTGTGGCACACAAAAGCCACTCCAGAAGCGGTCGTTTCGCGACGATCGGCAGCACTTCAGTCAAAAGCTTTAGGGGAGCAGGGGGCTCGACCGGCCGTCCAGGGGAAACCCTGGACGGCTTCTTTTTTGATTCGCGTCCCTGATTCGGAGCGGGACGATTCGCTGTTTGCGGTTCCATCGGCGGTGATCTAGATGCTGGCCAGACCGAACCACCCAGACCGAACCAGCCCAGGCCGAACCAGCATCGAGTGCGATTGCAGATGAGCGAACCGCAATATCCGTCCGAGCCCGAAACGGCCGAGACCATGCCGCCACCGGCGCGTGAGCCGGTGTTCAACCTGCCGCCGATCGTGCTGGCGGTGATCGGCATCTGCGCGATGGTCTATCTGCTGCAGCAATATGTGCTGAACGACGCCCAGCAGATGACGCTGCTGTATGACGGGGCTTTCATTCCGGTCCTCTATACCGGCCAATACGGCTTCGACTGGTTCCTTTTCACCCGGCCTTTCACTTACGCCTTCATGCATGGCGGCTTTGCCCATATCGCCATCAACATGGTCTGGCTCGCCGCATTTGGCTCACCGCTGGCCAATCGTCTCGGCGCGCTCCGGTTCGCGTTGTTCTTTGCCGCCACCGGACTGGCTTCGGTGGCGCTCTTCTGGGCGATGCATCCGTATGGAGAAGCGCCGCTGGTCGGCGCATCGGGCGCCATATCGGGCATGATGGGGGCTGCGGCGCGTTTTGGTTTCCGCACCGACCGCTCGGCCGGCAAGGCTGGTTTCGCCGGCCCGGTTCTGCCGGTCGCGATCGTGCTGCGTTCGCGCGGCGTCGTCATTTTCCTGGCCATGTGGATGATCATCAATCTCGCCACCGGCCTTCTCGGATTCGCGCCGGGCATCGACGGCCAGATCGCCTGGGAGGCGCATATTGGCGGCTTTCTCGCGGGCTTTTTCGGCCTGCGCCGGTTCGACAGGGGATGGCAAGCACCTGACTGGGAGACCTCCGACCGGACTTGAAATGCAACCGATCACGGCGCACGATGTTCACTCTTATGTGAAAGCCGGTCAGGGCAGGAACCGGTTGGCAAATAGAGGAGGACGCCATGACGGTTAAGGCCATTCTCGAGCAAAAAGGCCATGACGTATTGACGCTCGGGCCGAACGAAAAACTGAGCGAAGCCATCCGAATCCTCTCCGAGCACAGGATCGGGGCGCTGGTCATCACCAATGGCGATCGCAAGATCGTCGGCATCCTGTCGGAACGCGACATCGTGCGCGTAGTTGCCAGGGAAGGCGGCGCCGCGCTCGATATCCCCGTGCGTTCGGCCATGACGCCGAAGGTGAAGATCTGCAATGAAAACCACACCGTCAACGAGGTGATGGAGATCATGACCAGGGGTCGTTTCCGCCATCTGCCGGTGGAAAAGGACGGCTTGCTGGACGGCATCGTGTCCATCGGCGACGTGGTCAAGCGCCGCATCGAGGACGTCGAGCGCGAGGCCGCGGAAATCCGGGCCTACATCGCCACCGCCTGAGCGGTGACGGGAACCGCCGGCCGAATGCCGGCCGGCGGGACCAAGACTACCTGTTGTCGAGCTCGGAGCGGACGTGCCCGCGCCTTGTGACGCGGTAGCGTCCGACGACGAAACCGTTTTCTTGCATTTCAATTTTCGGTTTTCTGCCCTGCCTCGCTACGAGGTCAGGGCCTCGCCGGGACCGAGCGTGAGTGGACATCCGCTCTCCGAGACGTCCAGAAAACTCCCGGCCGTGGCTTTGCGCTTGTCTCTTTTGGCGGTTTGCACTAGCGAATGGCTTTCACGCCAGACGTGAAAGTCACGTCCCAAACATGAAACTTCCGTCAGAGTCACCGTAATTCGCAGGCTACCATGAGCATCATCGATACCCGCATGCCCGACGCCAAACGCCTGATACCAGGCGCCACCGGCGACTGGGAAATCATCATCGGGCTTGAAGTGCATGCGCAGGTGATATCGGAGGCAAAGCTCTTCTCCGGTGCCTCGACCGCCTTCGGTGCTGCTCCCAATGCCAATGTCAGCCTGGTCGATGCGGCCATGCCCGGCATGCTGCCTGTCATCAACGAGGAATGCGTCAAGCAGGCGATCCGTACCGGCCTGGGGCTGAAGGCGGCGATCAACCACAAGTCGGTTTTCGACCGGAAGAACTATTTTTATCCGGACCTGCCGCAAGGCTACCAGATCTCGCAGTTCAAACAGCCGATCGTCGGCGAGGGCACGGTCATCGTCTCGGTCGGTCCCGACCGCCAGGGCGAGTTCGAGGACATCGAGGTCGGCATCGAGCGCCTGCACCTGGAGCAGGATGCCGGCAAGTCGATCCACGACCAGCATCCGACCATGTCCTATGTCGACCTCAACCGCTCCGGCGTGGCGTTGATGGAGATCGTATCGAAACCCGACCTGCGCTCCGGCGACGAGGCAAAGGCCTATGTGACCAAGCTGCGGACCATCATGCGCTATCTCGGCACCTGCGACGGCAACATGGACGAAGGCTCGCTGCGTGCCGACGTCAATGTCTCGGTGCGCCGGCCAGGTGGCGAATTCGGCACCCGCTGCGAAATCAAGAACATGAATTCGATCCGCTTTATTGGCCAAGCCATCGACTACGAGGCGCGCCGGCAGATCGCTATCATCGAGGACGGCGGCAAGATCGATCAGGAAACGCGGCTGTTCGATGCCGTCAAGGGTGAGACGCGCTCGATGCGCTCCAAGGAAGAGGCGCACGACTATCGCTATTTCCCCGATCCCGATCTTCTGCCGCTGGAATTCGACCAGGCCTATGTCGATGCCCTGGCCAAGGAATTGCCGGAACTGCCCGATGACAAGAAAATGCGGCTGATCTCCTCGCTCGGCCTCTCGACCTACGACGCAGCGATCCTGGTGTCGGAAAAGCCGATCGCCGATTATTTCGAGAAGGTGGCGGCCGGGCGCGACGGCAAGCTCGCCGCCAACTGGGTCATCAACGATCTGCTGGGCGCTCTCAACAAGGCCGGCAAGGACATTGAATCCGCTCCGGTTTCGCCCGACCAGCTCGGTGCGGTGATCGACCTGATCAAGGAAGGCACCATCTCCGGCAAGATCGCCAAGGACCTGTTCGAGATCGTCTGGAACGAGGGCGGCGATCCGCGCCAACTGGTCGAGACCCGCGGCATGAAGCAGGTCACCGACACCGGGGCCATCGAGAAGGCGGTCGACGAGGTGATCGCGGCCAATC
The DNA here is from genome assembly GCF_006441095.1 of Mesorhizobium sp. B2-5-4. NCBI lineage: Bacteria > Pseudomonadati > Pseudomonadota > Alphaproteobacteria > Hyphomicrobiales > Phyllobacteriaceae > Mesorhizobium > Mesorhizobium sp. B2-5-4. Next base: position 5,751 of record NZ_VFUR01000011.1, read on the forward strand.
CCGACAAGGTCGAACAGGCACGGGCCAAGCCGACGATGGCCGGCTGGTTCGTCGGCCAGGTGATGAAGGCGACCGGCGGCAAGGCCAATCCGCAGGCCGTCAACGATCTCGTCAAGGCCAAGCTGGGTATCGAGTAAAGGTATGTTCGTCCGCACCGCCGGAGACCGCGACCTCGCAGCCGTACGGGCGTTGCTGGTCGAGACCTGGCATGCCACCTATGACGCGATTTACGGTGCCGGGCGGGTCGCCGAGATCACCAATGAATGGCACTCCATCGCCTCATTGAAGGCGAGGCTGGCTAAGCCGAGCAGCGAGTTCCTCGTTGCCGATGACGGCAAGCGCATTGGCGGCATGGCGTTTGCCGAAGCCGTCGGCGACGGCGGTGTGGTCATGCTCAGGCAGCTCTATGTGCTTCCCTCGCTGCAGGGCCGAGGCATTGGGGGCATGCTCCTCGACGAAATCATCGAGAGCTTTCCGGAGGCCCACCGGATTCGGCTCGAAGTGGAAGAGAAGAACACCCGCGCCGTTGCCTTCTATCAGGCCAATGGCTTCGTCCAGGCCGGGCGCACCGAGAATTGCGGCTCCGCCGGCTCGGCCATCCCGGCGCTGATCTATGAACGGGTACTTGCCGCCTGAGCACCTGATCACCTTCGCGCGAGCGCACGACCCGGGGGCTGTTTTCGTTTGACGGCCCTGACGTCCGGCACCAAAGCTGCTTAGGCCGACCCGCGCGAAGCCGGAATAAACCGGCGCGCAGGACGGCTTTGGGGGGAGCCATGCCAACTCTGCCGGAACTGATGCCGACTGAGGTGTCGGACGAAACCTTTGGTGGCGTCACCTATCACATAGCGGGCGAACTGGTGCCTGTGCTTTCCGTCGACGTGACGCGGATGCCCGTCTATTTCGAGCACCACATCCTGCTGTGGAAAAACTCCACGATCACCATCGGCCTGAAATCGCTGAAGGGTGCGCTGAAGCGCATGATGGCCGGCATGCAGATCTTCGTGACCGAGGCCTCGGGAGCGGGCATCATCGCGTTCAGCCGTGACGGGCCGGGTCACATCGTGCCGATTCACTTGCGGCGAGGCGAGGAGATCCAGGTCCGCGAGCACCAGTTTCTGGCCGCCACCGGCAACGTCGACTACACGTTCGAGCGCGTACGCGGCCTGGCGACGATGCTGTTCGGCCAAAGCGGCTTCTTTATCGACCGGTTTCGCGGCGACACCGGTGACGGCATCGTCTGGCTGCACGGCTATGGCAACGTGTTTGAAAAGACGCTCGCTCCAGGCGAAACCATAGACATCGAACCCGGCGGCTGGCTGTTCAAGGATGCCTCGGTCAGGATGGAAACCAAGATCGATCGGCTGTCGAGCGGCTTCTTCGGTGCCAATATGAACTTCATCGTCAACCGCTTCACCGGCCCGGGCAGGGTCGGCATCCAGTCGATGTACCTGCATATGCCGACCGAGGAGTAGGCTCGGGGAACCGCAAGCGGGATGGATGAAGGCCAGGGTCAGCGCGAGCGCAGCGGTGACGACAACTCGCGTATCAGCAGTTCAAGCTCCCGCTGGTCGCCCGTTCCCGTCTTGTCGAAGATCGTCGCTAATTGCGACTTGATGGTGCCGTCGGAAACGCCGCTGGCGGCCGCGATCTCCCTCTGGCTGGTGGGCACCTCCGGCCGACCGGCAACCATTTCGCCGTTACCACCCGTGACGGCAGGGCGAGCGGGATTGCGTTCTTCGGCGGAAGCTCACATCTATCACCTGGAAACGCGGAGATCGCAGTGGGCGACCAGCACGGGCATGCGCATACAGCCGGAGCGTCGAGGCGCGGCCGCAACTGGCCCGGCCCGTGGCGCAAGACGCCCGGCCGCTTGCTCGGCACGTCGCTGGTGCGGCTTTACCAGCTGACGCTGTCCGGCTTTGTCGGCAATTCCTGCCGGCATCTGCCGACCTGTTCGGAATACGCGCATGAGGCGATCGCTCGCCATGGCCTGTGGGCCGGCGGCTGGATGGGGTTGTTCCGCGTGCTGCGCTGCGGCCCATTCGGCACGCACGGCATCGACCTCGTGCCGGAGGTGCTGGCGTCCCGCTACGTCTGGTTCTTGCCATGGCGATATTGGCGGATCGGCCGCAAGCGCGGCGAAGCCCAGGGATGAGGGCGCTGGTCGCGCCGCGCCCGTTTACGATCCGGTAGGGTTAACGCAAGCCTGCACGACAACTGCGCATTTGAGACAAAATCGAGACAAGAGACATCGCTAAGCCCGCTCGCGAACCCCTCCTGGAGCGAGCATCCCATGCGCAACGTCGACCGTCTTCCTTTCATCTTTGCCGGAGTCCTGTTCCTGCTCGCCTGGCTGCTGGGATTTCCGATGCGCGCGCAGTCAGCGCCGCTCAGGGATGTGCAGTGCACGCTGATCGCCGATGCCGCAACCGGCAAGACGCTTTACCAGGAAGGGGTGTGTGACCAGCGCTTCAGCCCGGCTTCGACGTTCAAGGTGCCGCTTTCGCTGATCGGCTACGACGCCGGCATCCTGGGCGACGAGCACACGCCAAGCTGGGACTACAAACCCGAATTCAACGCGGTGAAGCGGGATCGGAAGACCGTCGATCCGGTGATATGGGAACGCGTTTCCATCATCTGGTATTCTCGGGAGATTACGCGTCGGCTCGGAGCTGAGAAATTTCCCGGCTACGTATCGAAGTTCAACTACGGCAACACTGACATTTCGGGCGATCCCGGCAAGAATGACGGGCTCACCCATTCCTGGGTCAACTCTTCGCTCGAGATCTCGCCGGTTGAACAGGTTGCCTTCCTGCGGCAACTGCTCGCCGGCACGATGCCGGTATCGGCCAAGGCGCATGACATGACACGGGCCATCATCCCGAGTTTCAAGGCCGGCGATTGGGTCGTTCAGGGCAAGACCGGCAGCACCCGGCTCGGCGAGGGCGGTAAGGACAAGCGCTCGCTCGGATGGTTTGTCGGCTGGGCGCGGAAAGACGGCCGCCAGATCGTGTTCGCCCGGCTCGTCGTCGATACGAAGCGGACCGACATGCCGAAGGGGTTGGCGACACGGGCCGCGTTCCTGAAGGAACTGCCGCAGCTGATTTAGTGAGCCGGGCTTTACGGCGGCGGCATCTGCTCATAAAAGACTGCCGCCGCCGGACGCCTCCGGCACTCTGGCAGGTCGCAGCTCCCGAACCGCTGATATCTGCATTTTTACCACCCGCGCTCGTTTGCGGGACTGGATAGGAGATACATATGCTGAATTCCGTTTCCCTGACATTTCCCGACGGCTCCGTGCGCGACTACGACGCAGCGATGACCGGTGCCGGGCTTGCCGAGTCGATCTCGAAGTCGCTGGCCAAGAAGGCCGTGGCCTATGCCATCGACGGCACCGTGCGCGACCTCAGTGATCCCCTGGGCAAATCCGGCAAGGTAGAGATCATCACCCGCGAAGACCCGCGTGCGCTGGAACTCATCCGTCATGACACCGCGCACGTGCTGGCGGAAGCCGTTCAGGAGATATGGCCGGGAACGCAGGTGACCATCGGGCCGGTGATCGAGAACGGATTCTACTACGACTTTGCCCGCAACGAGCCGTTCACCCCGGACGATTTCCCGGTGATCGAGAAGAAGATGCGCGAGATCATCGCGCGCAATAAGCCGTTCACCAAAGAGGTCTGGTCGCGCGACAGGGCAAAAAAGGTCTTCGCCGACAAGGGCGAACGCTACAAGCTCGAACTGATCGACGCTATTCCCGAGGATCAGGATCTCAAGATCTATGCGCAGGGCGACTGGTTCGATCTTTGCCGGGGTCCGCATATGGCCTCGACCGGGCAGATCGGCAACGCCTTCAAGCTGATGAAGGTGGCCGGCGCCTATTGGCGCGGCGACTCGAACAATCCGATGCTGACGCGCATCTATGGCACGGCCTGGGCCGACCAGGCGCAGCTCGAAGCCTACCAGATGATGCTGGAGGAGGCCGAGAAGCGCGACCACCGCAAGCTTGGCCGCGAAATGGACCTGTTCCATTTCCAGGAAGAGGGGCCGGGCGTCGTCTTCTGGCACGCCAAGGGCTGGAAGATGTTCCAGAACCTGGTCAACTACATGCGCCGCCGGCTCGACGAACAGGGCTATCAGGAGGTCAATGCACCCCAGGTGCTCGACAAGAGCCTGTGGGAGACATCGGGCCACTGGGGCTGGTACCGGGACGCCATGTTCAAGGTGACGGTCGCAGGCGATGAAACCGACGATGACCGCGTCTTCGCGCTGAAGCCGATGAACTGCCCCGGTCACGTGCAGATTTTCAAGCATGGGCTGAAATCCTATCGCGATCTGCCCGTAAAGCTTGCGGAATTCGGCAATGTGCATCGCTATGAACCGTCGGGCGCGCTGCACGGGCTGATGCGCGTGCGCGGCTTCACGCAGGACGATGCGCATATCTTCTGTACCGAGGAACAGCTGGCTTCCGAGTGCTTGCGTATCAACGACCTGATCCTGTCGACCTATGCCGATTTCGGTTTCGACGAAATCAGCGTCAAATTGTCGACGCGGCCGGAAAAGCGTGTCGGCACCGACGAGGCCTGGGATCATGCCGAGGCGATCATGGGCAGCGTGCTGGAGACGATCAGGACGCGCTCCGGCAACCGCATCAAGACCTCGATCAACCCGGGCGAGGGCGCCTTCTACGGGCCGAAGTTCGAGTATGTGCTGAAGGATGCGATCGGCCGCGAATGGCAATGCGGCACGACGCAGGTCGACTTCAACCTGCCGGAACGTTTTGGCGCATTCTACATCGGCTCGGATTCGGAGAAGAAGCAGCCTGTCATGGTGCACCGCGCCATCTGCGGTTCGATGGAGCGTTTCCTCGGCATACTGATCGAGAACTATTCCGGCCATTTCCCGCTGTGGTTCGCGCCGCTGCAGGTGGTGGTGGCGACGATCACTTCGGACGCCGACAGTTACGCGACCGAGGTCGTCGCGAAGCTGAAGGCCGCAGGGCTGTTGGCGGAAGCCGACCTGCGCAACGAGAAGATCAACTACAAGGTCCGTGAGCACAGCCTGGCCAAGGTGCCGGTCATCCTCGTCTGCGGCAAACGCGAGGCGGAGGAGCAGACGGTCAATATCCGCCGGCTCGGTTCGCGAGACCAGGAATCGCTTGGCCTTGCCGAAGCAATCGAACGGCTGACCGAAGAAGCGATCACACCTGACCGCCGACGCAAGCGCGCTGCTTGATTCGAAGTGTTCTCGATCGAATGGCGGTGGATCGCTCCACCGCCGTTTTCATATCCCTGTCACGGCAACGTTGTAACGAGCCCTTATGCTCAAGCTGAAATCGCGCGAACGACCGTTCCCCGAGCTTTCTTACGCCAATCCGCACCAGCCGGCTCTGGCGCGCTGGTTCATTCATTCGGTGGAAGGCCTTTCGGGCCGCGACCGGTTCGCCGCGCTCTATGAATTCTGGCGCCATCAGGTTGTGCCGACCGGTGAGCGTGTGTTCAGCCGCATGCTGGACCTCATCGATGTGGGCGTGCGAAGCCCCGACCAATGGCCGCCAGCGCAATTGCCCGACACGCCGCTGGTGATCGTTGCCAACCATCCGTTCGGCATCGGCGACGGCATCGCGGTGCTGTCACTGGCAGAGCAACTCGGGCGACCTTTTCGAGTGATGATCCACAAGGATCTGCTCAGGATTCGCGAGATGGAGCCTTATTCGCTGCCGATCGACTTTTCCGAGACCAAGGACGCGGTGAAGAACAACATGGCGGTGCGCCATGAAGCGGTGCGGCTGCTGAAGGAGGGCGTCACCATCGTTGTGTTTCCGGCTGGCGGCGTCGCCACCGCGCCCAAGGGTTTTGGCCGCGCGCGCGATCTGCCATGGAAGATGTTTCCGGCCCGTCTCGTCCAGGAAGCCAAGGCGTCGGTCGTCCCCATGCATTTCTCCGGCCAGAACGGCAGGCTTTTCCATCTGGTCAGTGGTCCGATGAACATGGCCGAGCGCGACGGGCGTGTGGCTAAATTCGTCGGCAAGGCCTCGCTGACCTTGCGTACCTCGCTGCTCATCCGTGAATTCGCGCGGCTGTCCGGCAAGGCGATCGAGGTGCGCGTCGGCAATGTACTCAGCTGGAGCGAACTGGAGCCGTTGCGCGATCGCAAGGCGTTGCTCGACCGGCTTTATCGCGGTGTGTTCGACTTGGCTCCGGCCCTGCCGCGCCGTCGCATCCCGTTCCTTCCGGCGCGGACAAAGCTGGCTGCCTGAAAGCTAGTCCGCGCCTTCTTCCGGATCCATGGCCGCTGCTTCGGTAGCGAGAACCTCGATCTCCTGGTTCTGCCCGCCAACGACCGTGAAATCCTTCTGGTAGATCCGGTCGCGGTTTTTGGCGATGATGGTGTAGTCGCCTTCGGCCAGCACCATCGAGGCGAAGGCGCCGACGGTTTCCTTGATCGGATCACCGGATTCGTTGAGCAGCGACCAGGAGGTGTCGGCGATCGCTTCGCCACCCGCCTCGCGCACCAGCTTCATGGTGATTTCGGCGGCGTGATGCTCGACGGTGGCTTCGGTCAGCTTGCCGGCCTCGACACGGATGTCGGATCGGATGACGGCGTTGACCGCGCCATAGGTCGAGACGACGTGGTAGATGCCCGCATTGAGCCGCACGACGCTGTTGGGTTCGACATCGGGAATGACTAGCGCGCGATCGCCATTGGCGTCGGCGGTGCCCTCATAGATCGAAAAGCGCAGTCTTTTCGGCGGAATGCGCACGCCGCCGGACAGAACCGCGTCGAGCTTCAGGCCGCCGGCATCAAGCACCAGGCTTTCTCGCTTGGCTTCCTTGCCGACGGTGATGCGCTTGGTGGCGCCGGCACGGCCATAGGAGGCGTGGACCAGATAACTGCCGGGTTCGAGCTGGAAGACGGCGCTGCCGCCATGCGCCGAGGCGACCATCGGCAATTTGCCGTTGACGGTTTCAGGCTTGAAGACACGCCAGACGAGGCCGCGGGTGATGTCGGTGCCTTTGGTGGTCAACTGGGCCGACAGGGTGATGGCCCCACCGCCGCCAAGCGCCAGCGGGGTCTCGCTCTTCGGCGTCGCATAGCTCGAAATTCCGGGAAGTTTCAGGTCGCTGACGCCGTCCTTTTCCTGCGCGACAGCCATGGAGACCGGCAGCAGGAACAGCGCGGCGCAGAGCCGGATCAGGAAAAGACGCAGTCGCCCCTCAAACATGCCTTGCGTTGAAGCCCATGGCGGTGGCAATTTCAAGGCTTAAGAGTCCGATGCGTGACTCTTCAGCCCGGCGCTAGCGCGCCTTTGCCCGAGCCGCCCGAATTCCCGATGGTGCGCTTCAGCTCAAAACAGAGTGCCAGGAGACTTGCGCCCATGGCGTCGCCGATCATCGACTTCCTGCTGACCCGAAATTCAGCGCCTATTCCCGACCTCAAGGAGCCGGCGCCCAGCGACGCCGATATCGCCACGATGATTGCCGCCGCCTCACGCGTGCCCGACCATGGACGGCTCGAACCCTGGCGCTTCATCCTCTATCGCGGCGAAACCCGCATCGGGATCGGTAAAAAGCTGGCGGCCTTGGCCGAGCAGCGCGAAGGTCCGCTGCCCGAGGGCCGTCGCAACCAGGAACTGGCGCGGTTCTCGCGCGCGCCGCTGGTGATCGGTGTCGTGTCAATCCCCAGGGAGAACCCAAAAATCCCGCAATGGGAGATGTTCCTGTCCGGAGGCATGGCGGCGATGAACCTGATGATCGCGGCCAATGCGCTGGGCTATGGCACGAACATGATCAGCAACTGGTATTCCGACGTGCCGGAGGGCAGGGCGATTCTTGGACTGGCGCCGCAGGAGCGCGTTGTCGGTTTTATCCACATGGGTTCCTATGCCGGTCCGGCGCCGGAGCGGCCACGGCCCGATTCGGCAAAACTCTATGCCGATTACGCCGGGCCTTGGGCGGGCTGAATGTTTTACGAACCGGCGAAGGGGCATGGACTGCCGCACGATCCTTCGAAGGCGATCGTGGCACCGCGTCCGATCGGCTGGATCTCGACGCTGAACGGGGCAGGCGAGATCAACCTCGCACCTTATTCTTTCTTCAACGCGGTCTCGACCCGGCCTTTTATCGTCTGGTTTTCCTCCGAGGGCGAGAAGGACAGTGCCTCGTTTGCCCAGGAAAGCGGCGAGTTCGTCGCCAATCTCGTCGGCCGCGACCTTGCGGAGAAGATGAATTATACGTCCGTCGACGCGCCGCGTGGCGTCAACGAATTCGTCTATGCCGATCTCGCCATGGCGCCCTCGCGTCTCGTCAGGCCGCCGCGCGTGGCGGCGGCACCCGCGGCGCTCGAATGCCGGGTGACGGAAGTGTTTCGCCCAAAGGCGCTGGACGGATCTGCGACAAGCGCCGTCGTCGTTGCCGGTGAGGTGATCGGCGTGCATATCGACGATGCTTTCCTGAAAGACGGCTTGTTCGACATCACCAAGGCCGGCAATGTCGCTCGTCTCGGCTACATGGACTATGCCAGCGTCAACGAGGTCTTTTCGATGCGCCGGCCGCGCTGGGGCAAGGAGTAGGCTCGGGACCTGGCAAATCACCGCACCTTGCTGGATTCTGCCTTCCGTCGGGCTGTCATGACGGCGCGCACATAACCAGGCTCTCCGATCTGAATGCTTCCGTCAGGGAGGCCGAGTATGCGGTCGAGGGCGATCCCGTAGAGCCTGACGCGTTTCTCCAGTGTTTCGATCGCAACCTCCATATCGGCGTCGCTGCCGCCGGAGATTGCCTTCGCAATGACGCCATGGGTGGCGATGCCGAACTGCATGACGATGTCGGCGACGCTCTCCGGATCGAATGTCGTGAAGGTGCCGTCTTCGACTCCTTGCCGGATGATCTTGACCAGCAGGGGCGAAAACGATGCGTTGGCGGCCAGATTGATGCGATGGAAGAGCACTAGGTTCTCAGGCCGGAACATCGTCTCGAAAAGAGTCCAGGCCTCCGGTGCGGTCTCTATCTTGGCCTGGCGCGAGTGCGCGAGCAACGCGTTCAGGCAAGCGAGCGGGTCGAGCCCGGGATCGCCGAGTATGCCCTCGACCCCGGCCAGTGCTTGTCTCGCGAAGCGCTCGGCCAGTGCTTCCAGAAGAGCCTCCTTGGAAGCGAAGTAGTGATAGAAAGCCCCCTTCGAGATGCCGGCGGACGCAATCACATCGTTGAGGCTCGCTTTGTCGTAGCCTCGCGTCAGGAACAAGGCCTGAGCATGGTCCAGCAGTTCTTCTCGCCTGAGTTCGGGATGTTTGATGACACGGGGCATGACGAACTTTCTGCACGCGATCACCATCCCCGTCCAGTGGGGTGTCAGCGGTCAGCTTGAATTATAGACCATCGGTCGGTATAGTAGACTACTGGTCTATTGTCTGGCAGCCGGCGGAGGCATACCGTGAAAGGGCGATCATGATCTCGAAATTGATCTTGCAGACATTCCTCTGGTTCGGCGTCATGGGTGCCTTGCTGTTCCTGTCGGCCGGCACGCTGTACTGGCCCGGGGCGTGGGTCTATCTGGTGATGATGGTGGGGCTCAGTCTCACCCTGGGCGTGGTGCTGGCCCGCCGTGATCCCGGCCTGATGAACGAGCGGCTGAGCTCTCCCATCCAGAAGAATCAGACGGCGGCCGACAAGATCCTGCTGTCCATACTTCTGCTTGCCATCCTTGGCTGGCAGATATTCATGGGATTCGACTTCCGTTTCGGCTGGTCTGCGGTTCCGGTCTGGGTGCAGGTGATTGGCGCCGCGGTGGTGCTACTCAGTATCTGGATCCGTTACCTTACGATGGTGGTAAACAGCTTCGCGGCACCGGTCGTCAAAATCCAGGAGGAGCGCGGACAGCGCGTGATCACCACAGGCCCTTACAGCTACGTCCGCCATCCGAGGTATGCCGGCGCTATCCTCTTCTTCGCCGGCACGGCTCTGCTGCTTGGCTCCTGGTGGGGCCTGGCATCGGTGCTCGTCTTCGTCGTTCTCCTGGCCATTCGCACTTTCATCGAAGAGAAAACGCTTCGCACCGGTCTGCGCGGCTACGATGACTATGCGGCCCAAGTTCGCTATCGCCTGATTCCGCTGGTCTGGTAGTGGTCAGGCGGATGTCCCGGCCGCCCTCGCGCGTGCCAAAAGGCGTTCGGCCAGCCGCAGGTGCGGTCGGTCGAACATCTTGCCGTCGATGCCGACGACGCCAGGATTTCCGGCTGCCTCGAACGCCGCGACGATGGCCGCCGACTGTCTCACCGCCTCGGCCGAGGGCGTAAAGACGGCGTTGATAACGGGCACCTGATCGGGATGGATCGCCATTTTGCCGGTGAAGCCGTCACGCTCGGCCTCGGCGCATTCCGCGGCGAAGGCCGCCATGTCGCGAAAATTCGGAAACACGGTGTCGATCGCAGCGACCTCCGCAGCCCCCGCCGCGAGGATGGTCGTCAGGCGGGCGTGACGGAAGAGATCGGTGTAGGCGCCGTGATCGTCGCGGGCCGCACGCGCGCCGATCGCGGCCGACAGGTCTTCCGCGCCCCAGGTGAGACCAGCAAGCCGCGCGCTTGTCCCCGCATAGGTCGCCGCCGCCAGCACACCCGCCGGCGTTTCGGTGATGATCGGCAGGATTTTTATCGAACCGTCGGGCAGATCGTTCTCGGCCTCCCGGACCCTGAGCTTGGCCGCGAGCTGCTGCACATCCTGGCCGCTGTTCGACTTGGGCAGCATGATGCCGTCGGGCCTCGCTGCGACGAGCGCCGCCAGGTCGTCATCCGTCAGTCCGGTCGATAGATCGTTGACCCTGACATAGATCGCCGAGTTGGTTTGCCCCCTGCGTTCAAGGATGAAGCGCGCCGCGATCTCGCGCGCCGGCGCCTTGTTCTGCGGCGCGACGGAATCCTCGAGATCGACGATGACCACGTCAGCGCCGGTGCCAAAACCCCTTTCGAGCTTCCGTTCGGAATCGCCGGGAACGAACAGCAGCGAACGCATCAGGCCGCCTTCTTCAGCATCATCGCCTGTCTCATGCATTTGGCGACGAGGTCGCCATGCTGATTATAGGCGCGATGCTCGAATTCGACGATGCCGCGATCGGGTTTCGACCTGGATTCGCGCACCGAAATCACCGTTGTTTCGACGCGGATGGTGTCGCCATGAAATACCGGGTGCGGAAACACGGTTTCCTTCATGCCGAGATTGGCGACAGTGGTGCCGACGGTGATGTCGTTGACCGAGATGCCGATCATCAAGCCGAGCGTGAACAGCGAGTTGACCAGCGGCCTGCCCCACTCGCTCTTGGCGGCGAAGTCGAAGTCGATATGCAGTGGTTGCGGGTTCAGTGTCATCACCGAGAACAGCATGTTGTCGCTTTCGGTGACGGTCTTGCGCAGCGTGTGCTGGAAGACGTGGCCGACGACGAACTCCTGGAGATAAAGCCCGGCCATGTCCTGCTCCTCTGCTGCAAAGGGTTGATAGGCGCTGCTTTCCAGGCTCGCAAGCCAGTTAATGAACATGGTGAACCGTTCGTAAACCATTTCTGCCTACCGTCACCACGGGGCCAGGAACGTTCTGGCAAGGGGCGTAAGCAGGCGGCATGGTTGTTTCGCATTTTTTGAGATGGATTTGCACGGCCAGGGTGTCGGAGCGCGCCGCCGCCGCCAGTGCGCTGGCCCGGGCCTATGTCAATTCCGAATTGCCGTTCGAGGACCGCTGCGCCGCCGAGGCGGCGCTGACGCTGCTACTCGACGACGCCTCGTCAAAGGTGCGGCTGGCGATGGCCGAGGCGCTCTCGATGAGCCACCACGCGCCGCTGCAGATCATCAGCGTGCTAGCCTCCGACCAGCCGGAAGTCGCCGGGGTCGTGCTGGCGCGCTCGCCGCTGCTCACCGACGCCGATCTGATCAACCGTGTGGCGGGGAGCCAGAGGGCAACGCAGAAACTGATCGCCGACCGGCCGCTCGTCTCTATGGCGCTGGCGGCGGCCATCGCCGAGATCGGCGAGGCGGAGGCCTGCGCCGTGCTTTTGGCCAACACCGGCGCCGACATTGCCTCCCTCAGCTTCCGCCGCATGGCTGAACGCCATGGCCATCTGCCTCTGGTGCGCGAGGCGCTGATATCCGACGCGCGCCTGCCTGCCGACTGCCGGCATATGCTGCTCGTCAAGCTCGGCGAGACATTGAAGACATCGCCGCTGGTCCTGGCATTGATGGGAGCCGCGCGAGCCGACCGCGTCATGCGGGACGCCTGCGTCAAGGCCTCGGTGACGCTGATCGAAGGCACGCGCCAGGAAGAGCACGCGGCGCTGATCGAGCATCTCAGGCTGCGCGGCGACCTCACCGCGAGCTTCCTGATCCGCACCATCGCGCATGGCAAGGTCGATTTCTTCGGCTCAGCGCTGGTCGCGCTCAGCCAGCAGTCCGAAGCACGGGTGAGGGCGCTACTGGCCGGCGGGCACGATGTGGCCCTGCAGGCGCTGTTTCGCAGCGCAGGCCTGGCTGCCGCCACGCATGCGGTCATCCTGCGTGCGCTGAAGATCTGGCGCGAGGTTGCCAACGGTAAGCGCGTCGCCGGTGTTCAGGAAGTCAGCTGGCTGATGCTCAAGGAATTGGGCGGGCAATCCGCCGAAGGCGATCTCGCCGCCCTGGTCAAGTCGATCCACCTTGATGCTCTGCGCGAGAACGCACGCGGCCATGCGCTGGCGATCGCCGCAGCCTAGGTTTTATCCCTCGCGAAGAAATCCGGGAAATCCTCCATTGCCGCGGCGATAATGCGCAGGGACGCCGCGACTTGCAGCATGTCGCCGGTGGCGTCTCGCTGGGCGATGCCTGCCGCGTACTGCCGGGCGACGGCAATGGTCGCTGTTTGCGGATCGCCGGAGGCACGGAAAAGCAGCTCGCGCGCCAATCCCCTCAGGAAGTTAGCGATTGAAAGCGTCGTTTCCGATGGGATGGCATGGTTTTGGCTCGCAGTGCGCAGCCGCAGGATTTCTAGGCCGACCGTGACGGAGGCGACGCCGCCGCCCAGCACCGCCTCACCCTTCCTGCCGGAATTCTGCACCAGCGGCATCAACTGATTGACCCGGTCATAAGCGAGGCTCTCGAAGGCCGAACGCCTCGGCAAGCGCTCATGCAGGCAAAGCCGCGCCAGATCCTCGCGCATGGCTCGCACGATGCGGTCGGCGGCCAGCCATGGGTCCGCCGGCAACACGACGATGAAGACGCCGATTGCCAGCAGGATGCCGACCAGGATCGATGCCGAGCCGGCGAAGAAGGGGCCGGGATCATAGGTCATTGCCTGGTGCGGGCTGAGGAAGGCCAGGAAGTTGATGGCGAAGGCCGTCGCCACCCCGACATAGCGCGGATTGGCCATGGCGAGTGCCGCCGGCACCATGATGGGCACGACGAACAGCATGAACCAGCCGAAGCCGGGCAGAGCGGGAAGCGCGATCTGACCGACGAGAAAGGCGAATGGCAAAGCGAGCAGCGTTCCCTTGAAGAAACCCCAGGATACCTGCACGGGGTCGGGGCGAGCGGCAAACAGGCTCGACACGACGGCAACGAGGATGACGGTGCCGGCCGCTTCCGACCACTTCGTCGTCAGCCAGAAAGCCGCGACCAGCAACGTGGCAAGGGCCGCGCGGATGGCGTTGCGCGCGGCACCGGGATAGTCGCGATGCACCACCAAGGCCGGCTGCCGGCTGCCGGGACCTCGTCGGCGACTGACGGGCGCGCGCAAAGCGTCGAGGCCACGAAGCACCTGTTTCAGCGCCTCGGCAAAATCGGCCGCGATGGTGAGGCGGGTGATGGTGCCGACCCTGTCCTCACCCTGTTCGGTCGAAGCATCGGGTATTTGCCGTGCTCTGATCGAGATCGCGTCGAGTCGTGCCAACCAGGGCGAGGTGTCGTCCAGCGCTCCCGGCTTGGCTGCCAGTTCGCTGACAAGGGCTTGCAACTCCGAGCGCACCGGGATGAGGGCTGCGTTTTTCGGAGCGGCATGCGAATAGAGCGCGCGCGCCGCCGAAAGGGCCGAGAGCAGCTGTCCGATGGTGCGTCGCACCGGATGCGCGCGCGGCGCGAAGCTCGCCGCTTCGAGCCTGGCATAGGCGCGCATTTCGCCAAGCGTCTGGGTGTCGGCGACAAGCTTCCGGTGCAGGCCGATGAGGGTTGCCCGGTCTCCGCCGGAGAACGCACCGCCGGCGTAAGTGGCGAGGTCGAGAATGCAGCGTTTCAGCCGCGAGATAATGGCGTCGCTGGCCAGTTTTGGCAGGATCAGCCGGCTGGTGAGGCCGGCGCAAACGATGCCGAGCACGATCTCGGCACAACGCGCGACCGCGAGGTCAACGACCACATGCGGCTGTCCGAAAGCGGGCAGGCCGATGATCATGGCGGTGTAGCCGGCAAGGGCGGCGCCATAGGCCTCGGGATTGCGCAGCAGCGACGAGACGAAGGTGCAAATGCCAATCCAGACGGCAAGCACCGTCACCAGAATCCAGGGGCCGGTGCCGAACGCCGTGGTGATGCCGATTGCCGCGATACCCCCGGCAAGTGTGCCGAGCAGCCGGTAAAAGCCTTTCGCCAGCACCATGCCGGCAACCGGCTGGGCGACGATGAACACCGTCATCATCGCCCATTGCGGATGGTCGAGCTTCAGCGCATAGGCGGCGAGAAGCGCGATCATGCCGGCTAAAACGGTGCGCAGGGCGAAAATCCAGTCGGAGCGCGTCGGTTGCGTCAGCCCGGCCAGGCTCGTCTCGAAATAGGTTTTCAGCCGCGCCCAGGTCACATGCTGGTCTCCATGTCAGGAACGCAAGCTAAATTCGCCAGCGGCTAGATATCCAGCACTTCCGTCTCGGCGAATTCGGCGCGTTCCTGGATGAAGCGGAAGCGAGCTTCGGGCTTGGTGCCCATCAGCTCATCGACCCTGTCCTTGGTGGCAGAATCGATTTCGTTCACATCGACCCTGAGCAACGTGCGCTTTCTCGGGTCCATAGTGGTTTCCTTGAGCTGCGCAGCCATCATCTCGCCCAGGCCCTTGAAGCGGCCGAGCTCGACCTTGCCGCGCCCGGTGAATTCGGTGCGCAGAAGCTCGTCCTTGTGCGCGTCGTCGCGGGCGTAGGCGACCTTGCCGCCTTGCCTGATCGAGTAAAGCGGCGGCACCGCCAGGTAGAGATGGCCGCCGCGTACCAGCGCCGGCATCTCCTGGTAGAAAAAGGTGATCAGCAGCGAAGCGATGTGGGCGCCGTCGACGTCGGCGTCGGTCATGATGATCACGCGGTCGTAGCGCAAATCCTCGTCACGGTACTTTGACCGCGTGCCGCAGCCGAGCGCCTGGATCAGGTCCGATATCTGCTGGTTGGCGGCCAGCTTGTCATTGCCGGCGCTGGCGACGTTGAGGATTTTTCCGCGCAGCGGCAAGACGGCCTGGCTGGCGCGGTCGCGCGCCTGCTTTGCCGAGCCGCCCGCGGAATCGCCTTCGACAATGAAGAGTTCAGCACCTGCCGCCGCGTTCTGCGTGCAATCGGCGAGCTTCCCCGGCAAGCGCAGCTTGCGCACAGCGCTCTTGCGCGACACCTCTTTTTCCTGGCGGCGGCGCACCCGCTCATCGGCGCGCGCGATCACCCAGTCGAGCAGCTTCGAGGCTTCCTGCGGATTGTCGGCCAGCCAATGGTCGAACGGGTCACGGATCGCGGTCTCGACGATGCGTATCGCTTCGATCGTCGCCAGCCTGTCCTTGGTCTGGCCGACGAATTCCGGCTCGCGGATGAACACCGACAGCATGCCGGCGGCCGAGATCATGACGTCTTCCGAGGTGACGATCGAAGCGCGTTTGTTGCCGACGAGGTCGGCATAGGCGCGCAGGCCGCGCGTCAGCACGTTGCGGAAGCCGGCCTCGTGGGTGCCGCCTTCACCGGTCGGGATGGTGTTGCAGTAGGAATTGATGAAGCCGTCGCCGCCGAACCAGGTCACCGCCCATTCGAGCGAGCCATGGCCGCCTTGCTTATCGCTCTTGCCGGCGAAGATTTCGCGCGTCACCTGGAATTCGTCGCCGAGCGACGCTTTCAGATAATCCTTGAGGCCGCCGGGGAAATGGAATTCCGCCTTGGCCGGTGTCTGATCCTTTTCCTTGATCAGGGAGGGATCGCAGGTCCAGCGGATTTCGACGCCGCCGAACAGATAGGCCTTCGAACGCGTCATGCGGTAGAGACGCGCCGGCTCGAATGCCGCGCCTTTGCCGAAAATCTGCTCGTCGGGGTGGAAACGCGTCCTGGTGCCGCGGCGGTTGTGCACCTCGCCCAGGTGCTCCAGACCGCTTATCGGAATGCCACGTGAAAAGCGTTGGCGATAAAGCTGGCGGCCGCGCGCGACTTCGACTTCGAGATGATCCGACAGGGCGTTGACGACGGAAACGCCGACGCCGTGCAGGCCACCTGATGTCTCATAGACCTTGGAATCGAACTTGCCGCCCGAATGCAGCGTCGTCATGATCACTTCGAGCGCGGGCTTCTTGAATTTCGGATGTGGATCAACCGGGATGCCGCGGCCATTGTCGGTGACAGTGAGATAACCATCGGCTGAAAGCTCGACATCGATGAAGGTGGCGTGGCCGGCAACCGCTTCGTCCATCGAATTGTCGATGACCTCGGCGAACAGATGGTGCATCGCCTTGTCGTCTGTGCCGCCAATGTACATGCCCGGCCGCCGGCGCACCGGCTCCAGGCCTTCGAGCACCTCGATGTCGGCGGCGCTGTACCCCTCGCTGCCATCCTTGGCAGCGGCCGGGCGCCTGGCGGCCGCTTGCACCAGCGGGTCGGCCGGGCGCGCCGGCGTGCGAACCGGTTGCTGCTGCTTGCCCACATTGCCGAAGAGATCGTTGTTGTCGTCCATGCCAACCATAGGGTCCGGTGCTGCGAATCACCCGTCGATACTGCCACGCTTTTCGGCGCCAGGCGACGGAGGTTCCTGTTACGTTCGGGGATTTAACCCCTCTTACTCTAAAACCATTCGATAACCAAGCAGGCGGAAATCGGTCGAATGCCACCGCACAAGATTCCCGATTCTTTACCAATGCGGACTAGCGTGAGCCCAACATAACAAGAAACGACGGGCATCAGGGGTTTCGGCGTGAGGGGCAAGGCCATAACGATGATCGGCATCGCCGCCGTTTTCGGCGCGATCTCGATCTTTGCCGCGGATTTCTGGGTCAAGAGCCAGGCCAAGGCCGATGCCCAGGAGAAAACGGCGTCGATCTCCGCTCCAGCACCCAAAATAGAGTTCAAGACCATCGTGGTGGCCAATGCGCCGTTGCGTTATGGCATGGAGCTCGACCGCGCCAAGCTCAGCGAAATTCCGTGGCCGCAGGAGTCCCTGCCGCAGGGGGCCTTTGCCACCATCGATGGATTGCTCGGCGAAGGGGGCCGGGTCGTGCTGTCGCCGATCGAGGTCAATGAGCCGTTGCTGCTCTCCAAGCTGTCGGGACCGAACGGTCGCGCGACGCTGTCCAATATGCTGACGCCCGGAATGCGGGCGGTCACCATCCGCACCGACGAGATCGCTGGGGTCGGTGGCTTCGTCACGCCGGGCGACCGGGTCGATGTCGTGCTCACCCGCGATGCCGGCGAAATCCAGGAAGTCGCCAAGAACGCGCAAGGCGCGGCCGGCTCGACCATCACCTCGGAGATCGTCGTTGCCGACGCCAAGGTGCTGAGCGTCGGGCAGGGCGCCGACGAGCGCCAGACGACGCCGCAGGTGGCCAATTCCGTGACCCTCGAGGTGACGACCGAAGGCGCGCAGAAAGTGGCGCTTGCCCGCACGGTAGGCACGCTGTCGCTGTCGCTGCGCTCCGCCAGCGAAGGCGGCGACGGCAAGAACGGCGTCACCACCATCTCGTCCTTCGGCGGATCCGTGGCTTCCAATGCCCAGGCCGCCGCCGGCTCCTTGTTCGATGCCATCGCCAAGGAGCCGGAGAAGCCGAAATTCAAGACGGTCATCGTGACGCGCGGCACGCAGGCCGAGGAATACCAAGTCCCTTCGCGGGACCAGAAGTAAAGACCGGTGGGGACCGGGCGGGACGGGATCATGGTGATGCACACCCTATATCGAATGACGAATCTGTTGCGTTTCGTGCGCGCCTTGGCCATGGCGGCTTCACTGGCCGCTAGCGGCATGCTCGCCTTCGTTGGCGCGGCCAGGGCGGACAACGACATCGTCTATGTCTCGTCGACCAGGAATGCCTCGATCAAGGTCGCGAAGGGCAAGCCCAAGACGATCATGACGAGCGCGGCCTTCTATCAGATCGTCATCGGCGATCCGGAGATCGCCAACGTCAACCCGCTGACCGACAAATCCTTCTATGTGCTGGGCAACAATCTCGGCACCACCGGCATTGCGCTGTTCGACGAGAAGAAGCAGCTCGTCGGCACCGTAGATATCGAAGTGACGCTCGACACCGACCAATTGGCGAGCACCATCCGTGCCAGCGTGCCGGACGCCAAGATCAAGGTCGGCTCGGCCAATGGCCGCGTGGTGCTGTCGGGCGAGGCGGATGACGCGGTCGCCGCCGAAAAGGCCAACAAGATCGCCACCCGCTTCTCCGGCAATGAGGAGGTGATCAATTCGGTCAATATCTCCTCGTCGCAGCAGGTCCAGCTCAATGTCCGCTTCGTCGAGATCAACCGCCAGGCCGGGCAGGACCTGGGCGCGAAATACAGCGCCAATTTCGCCTACGGCTTCGGCGGTCGCGATGTCTCTCTCGATCCGGGCTCGGTGCCGGCGGCGGGGACTGGCGAGATCATTGGCCGGCTGCTGTCCAATGGCGTCTCGATCGACATCGCCATCAAGGCGTTGGAGGAGCGCGGCCTTGCCCGAAGGCTGGCCGAACCGAACCTGATTGCCCGATCCGGCGAAACGGCGAGCTTTCTTGCCGGCGGCGAATTCCCGATCCCGGTTTCCGAGGACAATGGCAAGATCTCCGTCAGCTACAAGAAATACGGCGTCAGCCTGGACTTTACGCCGACCGTGCTGAAGGACGGCTTGGTCAGCCTCGACATCGCGCCGGAAGTCTCCTCGATCGACGCTTCGGCGTCCTACAATATCGGCAACATTTCGGTGCCGGGGTTCATCGTGCGCCGCGCCAAGACCTCGGTCGACCTGAAGAACGGCCAGAGCTTCATGATCGCCGGGCTGCTGCAATCCCAGAACGACATCACCACGTCGCGCATTCCCGGTCTCGGCAAGATGCCGGTGCTGGGGTCGCTGTTCTCGTCGAAATCCTATCAGCGGCGCGAGACCGACCTGGTCATCATCGTCACACCCTATCTGGTCAAGCCGGTCGACCCGTCGAAGAAATTGGCTGTGCCGACCGATGGCACGCAGCCCGCCAGCAACGTCGACTATTTCCTCAACAACACCGAGGAGGTGAAGGCGTCGGACACCAACCGTGCGCTGGCGCTGGCTGACGGCAGCGCCGTGCGGGGCGCTTCCGCGACTAAAGTCGGTCATTTCCTCGACCTGCCGAAGGACTGAAATCATGCGTCTGGTCCTGAGATCGAGCATCGCCCTGCTTCTTGCCGGTTTGGCAAGCGGCTGCACCAGCGACGACTATCTGCGCAGCGAAGGCGTGACGTCAGTCGCCGGTGAGGCGCAGGCGGCCAACACCGTCATGCAGATGGTGGACCCGTGGAAGTATGGGGTCCAGAACACGAGGCTTCTCGTGCCCGCCAAGCGCGGAACCGCCGAACCGGTCACACCCGATCAGGCGGCCGGCGCCAAGGCAGCGCAAACCACCACCGGCAACTGATCCAGACGGCGATCGACCTCACAGGCGGCGAGAATGGCAAACAGCACCAAGAAGATCCTGCTCGTATCGACAGACCGGACCTTCGCGCAGGACACGAAGACCGCCTTTGCCGCCTCCGAGATCATCCAGCTCATGACGGTTGAGAAGAACGTCACCGAGCTGCGCGGCGAGGTCCAGGAAGCCGAGTTCGGCGTCGTTATCGTCGACATGGATGCGGCGAAACTGGAAGAAATCGAGTCCCTGCAGCGCGTCATGCGCCGGCTCGAGGGCAAGGCACCGGTGGTCGTGGTCACCCAGGAGTTCAACGCCGCCGCCGTGCGCATCCTGGTGCAGCTCAAGGTCGCCGACTTCCTGGTCAAGCCGATCACCACGGCCGACCTCGTGCGTTCGGTCGTGCGAGCGTTGCAGGGGCCCGGGCGCGAGGAAAACACCGAATCGCAGATCTATACCTTCATGCCCGCCGCCGGCGGCGTCGGCACCACGACGCTGGCGCTGCAGACCGCGTTCCAGCTGCATCATTCGGTGACGCGCGGCGCCTCGACCTGTGTGGTCGACCTCAATTTCCAGCAAGGTGCCTGCGCCGAATATCTCGATCTGGAGCCGCGTTTCGACATCACCGAGATCGAGAACCAGCCCGAGCGCCTCGACCGGCAATTGCTCGATGTGATGCTGTCCAAGCACGCCAGCGGACTTTGCGTGCTGGCGGCGCCGACGCATCCGGCTGAAATGCGCTCGTTCAAGACCGATGTCGTGGTGCGCATGCTGGACCTCGTTTCGGCCTATTTCGACAATGTCGTCATCGACATGCCGCGCACCTGGTTTCCGTGGACGGAAACGGTGCTGCTCGGTTCCAACAAGCTCTACATCGTTGCCGAAATGACGGTGCCGTGCCTGCGCCATACGCAGCGGCTGATCCAGGCCGTCTACGAGACCGCGGGCAAGGAAGTGAAGCCGAACGTGATCGTCAACCGTTTCGAGCAGAAGATGTTCGACAACGGCATCAAGCAGGCGGATGTCCAGGAAATCCTTGGCGAGCATTTTGTCGGCGGCATCTCCAACAACTACCGGCTGGTGCGCGAGGCGGTCGATCGCGGCGTGCCGCTGCACGAGATCGATCCCAATGCCAATGTCGTCAACGACCTGAAGAAGATCATCCTCCCGGAAGAGGCAGTGGCGACGGCGAGCAAGTCGAAGTCACTGTTCGGTTTCGGTAGGGGCCTCTTGAAAAGGAAAGCTGGATGACCAGCCGTTTCTCAACCCTGCAGAACCGTGACGCGCGCCCGCAGCGTCCGGCGGAATCAACACCGGTCGCGCATCATGCCGTCGTCATCCCGACCAGCCGAAAGGCTTTGCCAGCGAAACCGGAAGCAGCACCGGCAAAGAATGCCAACAAGGTGCTCGATGCCCGCGTGCGCATCCACCGGATGCTGCTCGAGGAGATCAATCTGGTCGCGCTGGAGCGCTTGCCTAAGGATGAGATGCGCCGGCAAGTGCATGATTTCGTGTCGGAAAAGACCCGCCAGGAGCGGATGGCGATCAACACCGCCGAACTCGACGCGCTGGTCGACGATATCGTCGACGAGATGGTCGGCCTCGGCCCGCTCGAGCCGCTGCTCAAGGATCCCGACATCAACGATATCCTGATCAACGGTCATCAGAACTGTTTCGTCGAAAAGAAGGGCAAGCTGCAGCAGGTCCATATCCCGTTCAAAGACGAGGCGCATCTGCTCAGAATCGTCAACAAGATCGTGGCCGCCGTCGGCCGCCGGGTCGACGAATCGCAGCCGATGGTCGACGCTCGCATGCTGGACGGCTCGCGCTTCAACGCAGCCATCCGCCCGGTGGCCGTCGATGGCCCGCTGGTGTCGATCCGCAAGTTCTCCAAGAACAAACTTGGCCTGCACAGGCTGGTCGAATTCGGCGCCATCACACAGAACATGGCCGAAGTGCTGGCGGCGGCCGTGCATGCCCGCAAGACGACAATCATTTCGGGCGGTACCGGCACCGGCAAGACGACGATGCTCAACGCACTGTCGGCCTTCATTCCGGAAGACGAGCGGCTGATCACCATCGAGGACGCGGCGGAGCTTCAATTGCAGCAGCCGCACGTCGCGCGCATGGAAACACGCCCCGCCAACATCGAAGGCCATGGCGAGCTCAAACAGCGCGACCTGGTCAAGAACGCGCTGCGCATGCGTCCCGACCGGGTCATCCTCGGCGAGTGCCGCGGCGAGGAAGCCTTCGACATGCTGCAGGCGATGAACACCGGCCACGAAGGCTCGATGGCGACCATCCACGCCAACACGCCACGTGATTGTATTTCGCGCCTGGAGCAGATGCTTGGCATGACCGGCATGCCAATGACGGTGCAGTCGATCCGCAGCCAGATCGCAAGCGCCATCGACATCATCGTCCAACTGACCCGGCTTTCCGACGGCAAGCGCAAAGTGACGAGCGTCGCCGAGGTGACCGGCATGGAAGGCGATGTCATCCAGATGCAGGAGATCTTCCGCTTCGTGCGCACCGGCATGGAGGCTGATGGCAAGATCCTTGGCTACTACGAGGCGACCGGCATACGACCGCGTTTTCTGGAAGATCTGCGCGCGATGGGCATCGAGTTTCCCGGACGTTATTTCGAACCCGGCCGGCCGCAGGAGTAGCCGGGGTGTTCGATGGGTTCAGCGCGATCTATGTCGTCTATGCCGGGGCCGCATTGACCGGCATCATGGTCGCCGAAGCGGTCTACCTGCTCTATGCCGGTCGTAGCGACAAGCGAACCGCCATCAACCGGCGTATGAAGCTGCAGGAAAACAAGATCAGCCAGGAACAGGTGCTGATCCAGCTGCGCAAGGAGCGCGGTCTCGACGCGGGAACGTCGCTGTTCTCGCCCGGCCGGTTCCGTGCCCTGCGCACGCAGTCGGGCATGGTCATGCCGCTCTCGAAATTCCTGATGATCACCTGCGGCGTGGCGATGGCCGTGGCCCTGTTCGCCATCTCGCGCGGCTTGCCGCTGTTGATGGGGCTCATCCTGGTTGTCGTGCTGATGCCGCTGCTGCCGATCATGGCGATGCGCTCCATGCGCAAGCGCCGGCTCAAGCGTTTCGGCATCCAACTGCCCGAGGCACTGGAACTGATCACGCGCGGCCTCAAGGCCGGTCACCCGGTGCCGGTGGCCATTGCCATGGTGTCGCGCGAGATGCCCGATCCGATCGGCACGGAATTCGGCGTCATTGCCGACGAAGTCACCTATGGCTCCGACCTTGTCTCGGCGCTGAACTCGCTTTTCGACCGGGTCGGCCACGAGGATTTGCCGCTGTTCGTCACCGCCGTCTCGATCCAGACCAGCTCGGGCGGCAATCTGCGCGAAATCCTCGATGGGCTGTCGACGACGATCCGCGAACGCGGCAAGTTGCGCCGCAAGGTGCGGGCCATTTCGAGCGAGGGCCGCCTGTCGGCCTACATTTTGACGGCCGTGCCGGCGCTGCTGTTCACCGCGATCATGGCCATGATGCCGGGATATTACAGCGACGTCTGGGGCGTTCCGAAGACATGGTACATGATCGGCGGATCGGTTAGCTGGCTGATGCTGGGTAATCTGATCATGTTCAAGATGTCGAACTTCAGGTTCTGACATGCAAGGCGTCATCGAATTCCTCGCCTCCCTCGCGCCGACGTCGCTGATGCCGGTCGCCATGCTGTTGCTGGCCGTGGGAGCCGCGGCGGTCGCCTGGCCGATGGTGGCGGCGAGGGGCGACCGCAACGAGGTCATGCGCCGGCTCAAGGTCGACCACGGTCCGGTGGTGGCCAAGCCCGAACCCGCGCAGAAGAAGAACAGCGGCGTCGTGCGCGAAAAAGCGGTGAAGAGGGCGCAGGAATTCTACGCCAAGAGCGACCCGGAAAATGTTGCCCGCCTGCGTTTGAAGCTCATCCAGGCCGGCTACATGGAGCCGCGCGCCGTCGGCATGTTCTTCCTCATCCGGTTCACGGCAATGATCGGCACGACGTTCGCCGTCTTCGTGCTCAACCGGTGGATGGCCAGCCCGGACGCGACCATGACCAGCCGGTGGACCTTCATCATCCTGTCGGGCGCTGCCGGCTATTTCCTGCCGGGCCTGGTACTGACCCAGAAGGTGCGGGAAAAGATGCGCGAATACCGCAACGGCTTCCCCGATTTCATGGATCTGATGATCGTCTGCTCCGATGCCGGCATGAGCATGGAAGCGGGCGTCGAGCGCGTTTCGAAAGAACTCGCCAGGACCTATCCTTCGCTCAGCCAGAACCTGCAGCTCGTATCGCTCGAGCTTCGGGCGGGGCGCAGCCTCGACGACGCGCTGAAGGCGCTCGCCGATCGCCTCAGCCTCGACGAGGTACGCTCCTTTGCCACGCTCCTGCAGCAGTCGAAGGAACTAGGCACCAGCCTGTCGGGCGCGCTCAGGGTGTTTTCCGATGAAATGCGCCACAAGCGCATGTCGCTGGCCGAGGAGAAGGCGCATGCCTTGCCGGCAAAGATGTCCGTGCCGGTCGTGGTCTGCATCCTGCCGGTGGTTCTGATGATCGCTGTCATTCCCATCATCGTCAAAATGACGGGTCACTAAAGGGCGCCGCGTCGACGTAATCAGGCATGCAAACATCCGTCGAAGTGATACATCGGACCCGCAAAGTCCGCGAATAAACGAGAAGTCCATGCGAATACTGTTGCCCACCCTCTTGCTGGGCCTCGCCGCGGCCAGCTTGCCGCCGGCCCAGGCCGCGGCCGGCGATTGCGGCAATGCTGCCGCCTTGGTGCAGCAGGCCTATCCCAAGGCCCGCAAGAGCGCTGACGGCGCCTCGTTCACGCTCGAACCTCACACCAGCATCGCCCTGACGCCTCCGGGCTACGACACGCCAAGGCTGGTCTGCAAGATCTGGCCCGCCCATGACCAACTGCTGTTGGTCGCGGTACCGCTGATCGACAGCGCCCAATCCGTCGACGACATGCATATAGGCGATATCGAGCTTCTGGTCGTCGACAGGAACAACCAGCAGGTGCGCCAGCGCCTGCTCCAGCCCGGGCTGATGAACGATGATGCCATCGCCATCCGCGGCATCGGATTCGATACAGGCCGCTATCAGCTGGCGCCCAAAATCACCGCCTTCGGCCTGCGCATCGACATGGCAACTCATTCGCAGGCCAATCCCTTCAGGGAAACCGACCTGCGACTCTATGCACTCGAGGGCGATGCGCTCCGGATGGTGCTCGATGGCCTCGACGTGGCCGGCTTTGGCGGCGAAGGCGATTCCAATTGCGCCGGATCCTTTCATTCTAGCCAGGTCAGCCTGGCGATGAGCCGGGCGAGCCATCAGGGCTATCACGATATCACCGTGACCGCGCGAATGAATACCGACGAACCCGCTCCCGACAAGAATGGCGAGTGCCAATCCCACCCCGGCAAGTCCGTGAAGCGGACTTACCGGCTGCGCTATGACGGCAACCGCTATCAGCTTCCGGCGACGCTCAAGGCCCTGGAGCCGTGAGAACGCCGCTGGCGATGGTTAATGGCTGGTGTGCCGGAAGCCAAAACTTGGGCGCATTTCGGCACCGAAGCTTAATCGCTGTGCTGTAGTGTCTTTCCCTGAAGAACGACCCGGCAAATCGGGTGACGGGGCAGGGTATGCGTCAGATAAAATTTGCGGCAGTGGTCACGATGGCGGCCGTCCTGATGATCACCGGGTGCACGACGAACAATAACGTCGACACGACCAAGACCACCGCGATCCGGCCGGCAGCGAAGGATGTCGACACATCCGACCTGGCGCAAGGCAAGGCACAGTTTCGCGATGCTAACTATGGTCTTGCCGAAGCGCATTTCCGCAAGGCCGTCGAACTGAAGGCCGACAATGCCGAGGCTTGGATGGGGCTTGCCGCTTCCTATGACGAACTCGGCCGCTTCGACTTCGCCGACCGCGCCTATGGCCAGCTTGTGAAGGTCGCCGGCCGCAAACCGCAGATCGTCAACAACATGGGCTATTCGCAACTTTTGCGCGGCAACAAGAAGAAGGCCAGGGCGCTGCTGCTGGAGGCGAAGGCCGGCATGGCCGACCCCGCCGTCGTCGACGCCAATCTCGCCTTGCTCAACAAGGGCTGATGCCGTTTGATCCTCGCGCCGGCCAGGGATGCGGTTTCGGGACAGGTGGCATCGACGCTTTGTAAACCGTATCCGCAGGTTGGGTCGAGAGATCGCCTGAAAAACATGTCCGAGGGCTGCCGCTGACCTAGGATGCGGCGCAACCGCCGATGCTCGAGAGGCCCCCGCCCGATATGCTGGATTTCAGTTCGCTCCTCCTCGCAGCCGCGCTGTCGGGCGTCTGTCTCAGTGTCACCATGTTAGCGATCTGGGCCACCGCGCCGCGGGCCAGATTCGTGCTGACGGTGGCATGCGGCATTCTCGTGCTCGTCGCGCATGTGATCCTGTTCTGGCATTATACCAGGGAGCCAGATCCGCTGCTTTGCCAGGTCGCGCTGGCGCTGCTCAGCCTGGGTTTTCTGATTATCTGCATTTCGGCCATGCAATATCTCGGTGTGCCGGACCACAGGCGTGCGATTGCTCCGACATTTGCCGCCATGGCTATCTGTGCGGCCGTGACCTTCATGGGCCTTGACGGTATCGGTTTCGTGATCACCTACGCGACGGTCACCGCGCTGCTCTCGACGATCGGAGCCATGTTCTGGATCAACGGCAGTCATGATCGCCGCATCCTCCTGGTGGTGTCGTTCCTGAGCGGCACCTGTGCGCTGTCGTTTGCCCTCTGCGGCGTGGTTCTGATGACCAAAGGGCAGTGGACGCTCGGCGTCGCGCCCGACAATTGGGCCGAACGCCTCAACTCGGTCGTGGCGGTGGCCTGTATGACCGGCCTCGGCGCATTGACGCTTTCGCTCCATCATTTGCAGGCGCAGATCGAGCTCAAGGCCGAGACCATGACCGACCCGTTGACCGGACTGATGAACCGTCGCGGTCTGACGTCGCTTTATGGCGAGCGCACCTTCGGCCCGTTCATGGCGATCGTCATGTTTGACCTTGATCACTTCAAGCGGACGAACGACATCTATGGACATCCGGTCGGGGATCAGGTCCTTTGCCGCTTCGCCGCCGTCATCAGGAAATATGCCAGGACCGGGGTTGACGCCTTTCGCTTGGGCGGCGAGGAGTTCGCGATCGTCATGTCGAGGATGACGGAAGAGCGCGCCTATGATCTTGCCAGCAAGATCGGCGTCGCCTTCGGCACGGAAATCGTGCCCACCCCGCTCGGTCCCTTGCGCAGCACGGTCAGCGGCGGGATTGGATTCGGCGAAGCCGACGGCAGCACCCTCGACGAGGTGCTGGCCAGGGCCGACTCCATGCTCTATGCCGCCAAGCGTGCGGGGCGAAATTGCGTCATCAGCCGCAAAGGCATGGACAAGGCCGACCCGGTCAAATCGGCCTTGCGCTCCGCGTAGCTATTCGGCCGCACCCAGATAGTCCGACAGCGGCGGGCAGGAGCAGACCAGGTTGCGGTCTCCCGCGACATTGTCGATGCGCGATACCGGCGGCCAGTACTTTGCCGCTGTGTCGGCGTCGCCGGCGGGATAGGCCGCCTCGAGGCGCGAGTAAGGGTGGCTCCATTGACCGGCCAGCGCCTCAGCCGATGTATGCGGGGCGTTGACCAGCGGATTGTCGGCCAAAGGCCATTCGCCTTTGGCCACTTTCGCCGCCTCGCCGGCAATGGCGATCATGGCCTCGCAGAAGCGGTCCAACTCGCGCTTGGGCTCGGACTCGGTCGGTTCGACCATAAGCGTGCCGGCGACCGGAAACGACATGGTCGGCGCATGGAAACCATAGTCGATCAGGCGCTTGGCGATGTCCTCGACGCTGATGCCGGCGCTCTCCTTGAGCACGCGGGTATCGAGAATGCATTCATGGGCGACACGATCGCTCCTGCCCTTGTAAAGCAGCGGGAAGTGCGGCGCGAGCCGCGTCGCCACGTAATTGGCGGACACGATCGCCGTCTCGGTCGCCTGCTTCAGGCCGGAAGCGCCCATCATGCGGATGTACATCCAGGTGATCGGCAGGATGGAAGCGCTGCCGAAGGGAGCGGCTGCCACGGCATGCGCCGAGCCTTCGGTGACATGGCCGGGCAGATGGGGTTTCAGATGCGCCCTGACGCCGATCGGACCAACGCCCGGTCCGCCGCCGCCATGCGGGATGCAGAAGGTCTTGTGCAGGTTCATGTGGCAAACGTCGGCGCCGATGTCGCCGGGACGGGCAAGTCCGACCAGGGCATTGAGGTTGGCGCCGTCGAAATAGACCTGGCCGCCATGCTCATGGATGAGCGCGCAGAGGTGGCGCGCGCCTTCCTCGTAGACCCCATGCGTGGATGGATAGGTGAACATCAGCGCCGCGAGATTCCTGGAATGCTCGTTGGCCTTGGCGCGCATATCGTCCATGTCGATGTTGCCGTCTTCCAGGCAGCGCACGACGACGACGCTCATGCCGGCCATCGCGGCACTCGCCGGATTGGTGCCATGCGCGGAGGAGGGGATCAGGCAGACGGTGCGATGACCCTCACCGCGCGAGCGGTGATAGGCGCGGATGGCGAGCAGCCCGGCATATTCGCCCTGGCTGCCGGCATTGGGCTGCAACGTCACGGCGTCGAAGCCGGTGATCTCCGACAGCCAACCCTCCAGTTCGCCGATCATGGCGCGGTAGCCGGCCGAATGCGCTGATGGCGCGAAGGGATGCAAATTGGCGATTTCCGGCCAGCTCACCGGCATCATTTCCGCCGCGGCGTTGAGCTTCATGGTGCAGGAGCCCAGCGGGATCATGGCGCGGTCGAGCGCCAGGTCCTTGTCGGCCAGCCGGCGCAGGAAACGCATCATCTCGGTTTCCGACTTGTTCTCATGGAAGACCGGCTGGGTCAAAAACTCCTTGCCGCGCGGCTTGCCGGGCACCGTGCTGTCGGCGGAAGAAGCAGCCTTGGCGTCGAACAGAGCCACGATCGCATCGAGGTCGGCATCGGTCGAGGTCTCGTCGAAACTGATGCCGACCTGGTCGGCGTCGAGCACACGCAGCAGCCGGCCGGTCTTTTCGGCGGCGGCGGCGATCCGGGCGGCCTTGCCTTTGACCTCCACCGTCACCGTATCGAAACGGCTGGAGCCGAGCACCGATACACCCGCGGCCTTGAGGCCGCTCGCCAGGCGGTTGGCCAGCGCATGGATGCGCCCGGCGATCGCCTGCAGGCCCGCCGGGCCATGCCAGATGGCGTATGCGGTCGCCATATTGGCAAGCAGCGCCTGCGCGGTGCAGATGTTGGACGTCGCCTTGTCGCGGCGGATGTGCTGTTCGCGTGTCTGCAAGGCGAGGCGATAACCGGGACGGCCCTTGCTGTCGGTCGACTGACCGACCAGGCGGCCGGGCATCAGCCGTGTCAGCTTGTCGGAGACGGCGCAATAGGCGGCGTGTGGGCCGCCAAAGCCCATCGGCACGCCGAAGCGCTGCATCGGGCCGACGGCAATATCGGCGCCGAGTTTCGCCGGCGCGTCGGTCAGCGTCAGGCCAAGCGGGTCGGCGATGAAGACGATAATGGCGCCGGTGGCGCGCGCTTTTTCGATCGCCGCCTTGTGGTCGCCATAGACGCCAAAAGTGTCCGGCCAGGAGACGAGCAGGGCTGCGGTGTTGTCGTCGATCGTCTCGCCGTCGATCTCGATGCCGAGCGGCTCGGCGCGGGTGCGCACCACATCCAGCGTCTGCGGGTGCGGCGTGCCGGCGAGTGCCACCTTGGTGCGCTTGTCGCGGTGGTGGCGTAGCGCGATGCCGACCGCTTCGGCGACCGCTGTCGCCTCGTCGAGCAATGAAGCCGATGCCACCGGCAGGCCGGTCAGTTCCGTGACCAGCGTCTGGAAATTGAACAGCATTTCGAGCCGGCCCTGGCTGATCTCGGCTTGGTAGGGCGTGTAGGCGGTGTACCAGGCCGGATTCTCGAACAGATTGCGCTGGATGACCGGCGGCACGTGGACGCCGTGGTAACCGGCACCGATAAAACTCTTCAGCACGGTATTCCTTGCCATGATCGTCGACAATTCGGCGAGCGCTTCGGCTTCGCTGGCCGGGTCCGGCAGGGCCAGCGGCTGGTCGAGGCGGATCGATCTCGGCACGGCCTGGCTGATCAGCGTCTCGACCGAGGTAACACCGAGGACGGCGAGCATGGCTCTGACGTCGGCAAGGCCGGGCCCGATGTGGCGGGCCGAGAAGGGGTAGGGTGCTGCGGTCATGTCAGTAAATTCCTGATGTCAGGCGATATGGGCTTTGTAGGCGGTCTCATCCATGAGGCTGGCGAGCTGGCTTTCGTCGGCGAGCTTCATCTTCCACAGCCAACCGGCGCCGGTTGCCGCCGAGTTGACCAGCGATGGGTCGGACGACAGCGTGCTGTTGGCCTCGGTGATCTCGCCATCGACCGGCGCGTAGACGTCGGAGGCCGCCTTGACGGATTCGACCACGACGGCGGTATCGCCCTTGGCGAGCTTCTTTCCCGTTTCCGGCAGTTCCACGAAGACGAGATCGCCGAGCTGCTCCTGCGCGTAGTCGGTGATGCCGACCGTGGCGATGCCGCCCTCGACGCTGAGCCATTCGTGATCGGCGGTGAAATAGATCTTTGCCATGGGGGTCTATCCTTTGCGGTAGCGATGAGGAGTGAAGGGCAGGGAACTGACATCGATCGGGATCTTCGTGCCGCGCACGTCGGCGAAGACCCGCGTTCCGGGCTTGGCCAGCGGGGTGGCGACATAGCCCATGGCGACCGGATGGCCGGCCGAGGGGCCGAAGCCGCCCGATGTGACATGGCCGACGGGGTTGCCGTCGGTGTCAAACAGAGAAGCGCCGGCACGCACCGGCTGGCGACCCTGAGGTTTCAGCCCGACGCGCTTTTGCGCCGGGCCTCGTTCCACGACGGCGCGCAAGGCATCGGCGCCGATGAAGGTGCCTGAGGCTCGGATCTCTTTCGGGATTGCCCACATAAGCGCCGCCGCGGCCGGGTCGGTTTCCGGCGTGATGTCTTGACCGTGCAGGCAGAGGCCTGCCTCCAGCCGCAGGCTGTCGCGCGCGGCAAGGCCGATCCAGAGCACACGCTCGTCCTCGAGCAGCTTGGCGACGAGTTCTCTTGCATCGGCCTGCGGCAGGCCGATCTCGAAACCGTCTTCGCCGGTGTAACCGGACCGGCTCATGAACCAGTTCTTTCGCGGCTCGATGCCATGCATGAACAGCAGCGAGCCCGTCTCAAGGCCGGCGCGGGACAGTGCCGCCCAGGCTTCCGGACCCTGGATGGCCAGGAAGACGCGGTCGAGAGGCTCGACCTTTATATCGAAATCGGCTGCCAGCGCGCGCAAATGCTTTTCGTCGGCGACGGCGTTGCCGGCGTTGGCGACCACCATGAACCTCGTATCGCCGAGCCGGGTGACGATCAGATCATCCAGAATGCCGCCCACCTCATTGAGGAAGAAGGTCAGCTTGGATTGCGAAATTTCGAGCGCGCCGGCGTCTAGCGGGCAGGCGCGGTCGAGCAGCGCGATGGCGTCTGGCCCGCTGACCTCGAACAGCTTCATGTGCGAGATGTCGAACAGGCCCGCATGTTCGCGGGTGTGAAGATGCTCCTTCATGACGCCGGCCGGATAGGTCAGCGGCATCGACCAGCCGGCAAAGGCGCCGAAGCGCGCACCGGCCGCTGCATGGATATCTTCGAGGGGAAGGTGTCTATCGTCGCCCGTCATGTTGTCTCCAGAGTCGCACGCAATCGGCCGCGAATGGCGACCAGTCCGTGCCCCTCTGTCTGAAGCCTGAGAGACTCGCGCAGCCGGAACTCTGTCAGCGGCGCTTACACCTTCGGCGCGGGGGCAAGCCCCGACTTTCCAGAGTGTCTTTCCCGTCTACGGTTCTTTTGCCTGAGAGATTTCGGGCGATTTCCCCTTCGGCGGCAGCTCTCGCTGCTCTCTCCCGCAAACAGGTAGGACTCAAACCCTGAGCCCTCGACGCGCCATCCATAGCCCGTCGGCGACACCTTGTCACCTCCCAGCGACATCGTTCTGACAAGTCTTCGCTAACCACGCCGTTTGCCGGTTTTTCAAGATACTCCTGATATAGCAGGCCAATGTGACGCGTTGGGGCGGACGGGGACGACAGATGGGCGAATTGATCATGAGCGCTGCGGTGGCGGGGCTGACTTCGAAGAACCGCATCGCTTCAGAGGATGTCGTGATGCTGCGCCGCGACGTGTTCGCCGACGGGGTGGTGACTCGGGGTGAAGCCGGGGCCTTGTTCGCGCTCGACCAGACGGCTCGGGACAAATGCGCTGAATGGGCACCGTTCTTCGTCGAGGCGGTCACCGACTACATCGTCCATCAGGAAAAGCCCTCGGACTACATTTCGCAGGAGAATGCCGACTGGCTGGTCCGCACGATTTCGCGCGACGGCTTGGTCGACAGCCGGACCGAACTCGAATTGCTGGTCCATGTGCTGGAAGAGGCGAAATCCTCGCCGAGCCGGCTTTGCGTCTATGCGCTGGAGCAGGTCGCCCACGCCGTCGTTGACGGCAAGGGACCGCTGATGCTCGGCGGTGCGCTGGTGCCCGGATTGATCGCCAGGGCCGAAGTCGAGCTTCTGCGCCGCATCCTCCATGCCCATGGCGGCGACGGCAACATCGCCATCACCCGGGCCGAGGCCGAGGTGCTGTTCAGGATCAACGAGTGGACGGCCCAGGCCAACAACGATCCGTCCTGGAATGACCTGTTCGTCAAGGCGATCGCCAATTTCGTCATGTGCTCGGCCGGTTACGAGGCCCCGACCCGCGAGGTGGCACTGCGCCAGGAAACCTTCCTCGATCATGCCGATCCGGAAATCGGCGGTTTTTTCAGCCGCATGGTCTCCGGCGGCCTTGCCGGCATCATAGAGGCCTACCGGTCTCCTGACGACGTAGAGACCGAATGGGAAGCCAAGAACAGGGCAGCCGAGGCGCTGGCCCGTCGGGCCGAGACGATCGATGCTGGTGAAGCCGGATGGCTAATCGAGCATATCGGGGCGGACCGGCCTTTGTACGAGAATGAGCGCGCATTGCTGACCCTGATCAAGCATGCTTCGCCGGAAATCCACCCGGCGCTGAAGCCGTTGCTCGACAAGGTAGCCTAAGCCGCACCGTCCGCTGCTATCGTTCTGCAAAGAATGATATTGAAATGGAGCCGCGACCGCGGTGAGCCTCGTCAATCCACATCAACGTGAGCTCGGACGCGCCCGCCCAGGAATAGCCGGCGGCAACTCCGATCGCGTGTCCCGCATCATCGCGGATGACAAAGGTCAGCCTTCGGTCATCGTCGCGGTCCGTTACACGCCGATTGTCGCGATGGAGACGTTCCTCGAGCGAACTCAATTCGACGGGCGACAGGTCGTGCTCGGCCTGTATGCGGGGACCATCAGATGCCGCCATACCAGTCGTAGCCATTGTCCTCCCAATAGCCGCCGCGGCCACCGCCGACATTGGCGAAGCCGTCGACCAGTTCGATCTTGTAGAGATATTTCGGCATCTTGTAGCCGAGCTGGCGCTCGACGCGGACACGCAGCGGCGCGCCGTTCTCGACCGGCAGCGGCTTGCCGTTCACGCCATAGGCGAGGATCGTTTGCGGATGGCGGGCATCGATCAGGTCGATGGTGCCGTAGTATTTGACGTCGCCCGACAGGCTGCGGTCGATCGTGTCGAGGCAATGGAACATGACATAGCGCGCCTGCGGCTTGACCACCGCCTGGTCGAGCACCAGCGCCAGCGGCGTGCCGGTCCACTTGGCGATGCAACTCCAGCCTTCGACGCAGTCGTGACGGGTGATCTGGGAGCGGCTCGGCATGTTCATCAGTTGCTCGCGGGTAAGCGACAGCGGCTTTTCCACGAGGCCTGAAACCTCCAGACGCCAGTCGGAGAAGTTGTTGGCGAGCAGGTTCTTGTAGGTGTCGTCATCGGGCGCGGTCACGCCGTTCGGCCGTTGCGACTGGCGGATATCTGCCTCGGTGAATTCCGGCGCCAGCGAATTGCCGCCGCCGAGCAACCGCTGTGCCCTGTGGGTCAGGCCGTTGGCATTTTCGAGGAAACTGCGCAGGCCGCTGCCGATGCTGAGCTGACTGTCGAAGGCGTCACAGCCCGACAGCATGACGCCGGAAGCGCCGAGGCTGGCTGCGGTCAGGAATTTCCGGCGGCTGATCTGAAATTTCGTCATTTCAGGCACTCCTCTCGGGCGTTTTGTCGTCATGCACGGGAGGATCGGTGCGGTACCAGCCGGTGATGATCGAACGCAGTTCGTTGATTGGCCCGGCGGCCACAATCATCAGGATGTGAATGATGAAGAAGGCGACCAGCAGAACCATGACGGTGAAATGGATGGTGCGGGCGGTCTGCCGTCCGCCGAGCAATTCATTGAGGAACGGCAGCACCGAATTCATGCTCGGCGACATGGCGAGGCCGGTGATGATCATCAGCGGCAAGAGCACGAACATAACGCCGCCATAGGCCATTTTCTGCAGCGTGTTGTATTCGCGCGTGTGGTGGAATTTCAGCCTGGCGTGATTGGCGATGTCCCGCGGCAAGCGTTTGAGGTCATCCAGGCGCGGCGCCAGATCGCGGCGGATGTGGCCGTTGATCAGGCTGGCGACCAGCCAGACGATCAATGTCGTCGTCAGTATCCAGGCAAAGAAGAAATGGATAACGCGGGCGGTGCCGAGATCATAGTAGGAGGGGATCGTCGCCCAGGATGGGAAACCGCGCGCCGTCTCGTTACCTGCCGGACCCGACCAGCCGAGTACGCCTGTCGTGTCGAAACGGTGCCCGAAGATTTCGGTGTAACCGCGCGGCCCGGCATTGGTGTTTTCGGCGCCTATGGCGAAAACGGTGTTGTTGTAGGCGAAGCCGGATTGCTTGCCGATGTAGAGCTGAGGCCGGGCATTGAAAATCTGCAGGCCGGAAAGCAGCATGAAAAACAAGGAGATGGCCCAGAGCCAGTGTGTCAGCCGCGTCCAGCTCGACTGCCGGTAGATCAATGGTTTCTCTTTTGAAGCGGGGAGACCCGGTCCAATTTCGGATTGGCTTCTGGCAACCGATTCCATCTTGTCTGGTCTCCCGGCCTTGCGGCTTGTCCTACGTGTTCATTGTCCTCTTGATACGTCGCGATCCAAACCGATGTTTCATCCGATCACGGATTTATTACGGACGGACCGCCCAGGCTGACGGCGAGATTGACGGCCGCGGCGACGATGACCGTGTTGAAGAAGAACGACAGGATCGAGTGGACAAGCACGACACAACGCATATGCGTCGTCGAGATGTTGGTGTCGGCGGTCTGTGCCGTCATGCCGATGACGGTCGAGAAGTAGAGGAAATCCCAGCCCTCCGGGCGTCTGTCGCCCGGGAACAGCAGGCCACCGACCGGGATCTTCTTGTTGGTGCCGATGTCGACCGCGTCGCCGTCCATCCAGTAGACATGGGCATAATGGAGCGCCGCCATGGCATGGATGGTAAACCAGCCGAGCGGGATCGACAGCAGTGCGAATCCGAGTTCGATCGGGTGATCCCCATCCTTCCGATTGATCAGCAGGAACAGCGAGATAAGCGCAACGCCGACAACAGTGAGGGTCACCGCGAAGATGACCAGAACCGGCTGGTCGGTGGCGCGTGCGTTCTTGCTGAGATATTTGCCGGTGAACTTGGGCATCTGACTGACGACAAGAACGACGTAAGCAGCAAAAAATGCGTTGGCGCCGATCGAATAGGCGAGCGGGGCGTGCAGGAGCAACGCCACAAGCAGCGCAAACGCACCGATACAGGCCGACACCGCGAACAGCATATGGCGCTGCATCGGTTTCTCGATCGGGGTTTCGGCGGCCATGGCGGTCTCCACCTGGATGGCGCGTGGTTGCTACTCCGGTGTGACGGATTTCAGCGCCCGCCGCAAGATACGGTCGAGTTCGCCGAGAAACCGGGAGCGATCCTGCGGCGCGAAGCTGGCATTGTAGCCCTTGCTCTCGCCAGTCTCGCGCAGGTGCTGCTTGAGGTCGCGCATCGCCACCGCCATGCCGATCGTCTCGGGCGTGAATGGCCGCCCGGTCGGTCCCAGCACATGGGCGCCGAGCGCCACCGTACGTGCGGCAAGCGGAATGTCCGCCGTCACCACGATGTCGTTGGGCTTGGCGTTCTCGACGATCCAGTCATCGGCGGCGTCGGCGCTCTTGGAGACCACGACATTGCGGATCATCGGGTCGCGCGACGGACGCAGGCCCCCATTGGAGACGTAAGTGACGACGACGCCAAGGCGTTCGGCGACCTTTTCTACCTCGGCCTTGACCGGGCAAGCGTCGGCGTCGACGTAGATGGCGGGTGAGGGCATTGTCTCTCCAGAAACGAGCAGGGGCCGGAAATGTATCCGGCCCCTGCCTGAAAATCTTATGGTGATCAGGCCGGCAAGGCGCCGGACTTCTTCGCCGTCCAGGTGGCAATGTAATCCATCAGGCCAGGGTTGAGGCAATCGTAGGGCTCCAGGCCGATTGTCTTCAGCCTGCCGCGAATGCCGTCCATGCGGCTCGGGTCGACACCCGATTCGATGATCGACGAGACAAAGGCGGTGAAGCCTGGAGGCGACCAGCCGTCTTCCTCGAAGCGCTCGGGGTGAATGAAGGACAGGCCCTTGAACGGATGATCGCGCTCGACCGGTCCATGCATGTGGACGCCGCATTGGGTGCAGGCATGACGTTGGATCAGCGCTGAGGGGTCGACCACCTTCAGCTTGTCGCCGTTCTCGGTGACCGTGACATCGCCGGTACCGGCAACCGCTACCACCGAGAATATAGCGCCTTCGGGCTTCCAGCATTTGGTGCAGCCGCAGGCGTGGTTGTGGGCGATCTGGCCCTTGACCTTCACCTTGACCGGCTTGCTGGTGCAGGCGCAGACCAGCGTGCCGCCGGCAAAGCTCGCGCTTTCCCTGGGCAGCCCATTGTCGATTTTCGGATGCAGTTTCTCCGCCATTTTTTCTTTCCTCCCATGTTTCACCACAGGGGTCGCTGGCCGGATGGCCGGCGGCGTGTGGCCGTCTTCAGTAAACCACGACACTCCGGATCGACTTGCCCTCATGCATGAGGTCGAATCCCCTGTTGATGTCCTCGAGCTTCAGCGTGTGGGTGATCATCGGGTCGATCTGGATCTTGCCGTCCATGTACCAGTCGACGATCCTGGGCACGTCGGTGCGGCCGCGTGCGCCGCCGAAGGCGGTGCCCATCCAGCTGCGACCGGTGACCAACTGGAACGGCCGTGTCGAAATCTCCTGGCCGGCGCCGGCGACGCCGATGACGACCGACTTGCCCCAACCGCGATGCGAAGCTTCCAGCGCCTGGCGCATCACCTTGGTGTTGCCGGTGCAGTCGAACGTGTAGTCGGCGCCGCCGATCTGGTCGGCACCGCGCTTGGTCATGTTGACGAGGTGAGGGACGATGTCGCCGTCGATCTCCTTCGGATTGACGAAATGCGTCATGCCGAATCGCTCGCCCCATTCCTTCTTGTCGTTGTTCAGGTCGACACCGATGATCATGTCGGCGCCGGCAAGCTTCAGGCCCTGGATGACATTGAGGCCGATACCGCCGAGGCCGAAGACCACTGATGTCGCACCTTGCTCTACCTTGGCGGTGTTGATGACCGCACCGATGCCGGTGGTGACGCCGCAGCCGATGTAGCAGATCTTGTCGAAAGGCGCGTCCGGATTGACCTTCGCGACCGCGATCTCCGGCAGCACGGTGAAGTTGGAGAAGGTCGAGCAGCCCATGTAATGAAAGATCTTGTCCTTGCCGATCGAGAAGCGCGACGTGCCGTCCGGCATCAGGCCCTGGCCTTGCGTGGCACGGATAGCGGTGCACAGGTTCGTCTTGCGCGACAGGCAGGACGGACACTGCCGGCATTCCGGCGTGTAGAGCGGGATGACGTGGTCGCCCTTCTTGACCGAGGTGACGCCCTTGCCGACATCGACCACGACGCCGGCGCCCTCATGGCCGAGAATGGCCGGGAAGATGCCTTCGGGATCGGCGCCCGACAGCGTGAACTCGTCTGTGTGGCAGATGCCGGTCGCCTTGATCTCGACCAGCACCTCGCCCTCGCGCGGTCCCTCGAGGTCGACCTCCATGATCTCCAGCGGCTTTCCGGCGGCGACAGCAACAGCGGCGCGGGTTTTCATCGGGCATTCCTCCAAAGGCGGTTTTTGCGCAGGCTTTCAGGTTTTGGCCCGCTCTTCAACAGTCAGATGAGACGAAATCGCGGCTTTGTTGGCGCAGATAGCACACCGCTCGACAACCAGCCCGGCTCGGCAGGGAGCGCGACGGCGCGTCGGGAGGGGCGCCCGTCATGTCGTCCACCGCGGTACTTGAGACCTGGCGACATAGTCCATAGAACTGAACCGTCTGCCGGAGGGGAATTCTACCCGCATGTTCACCAAGATCCTGATCGCCAATCGTGGCGAGATCGCCTGCCGCGTCATCAGGACGGCGCGCAAGATGGGCATCGCCACGGTCGCCGTCTATTCCGATGCCGATCGCGATGCCGTGCATGTCGAAATGGCCGACGAGGCGGTGCATATCGGGCCGTCGCCCGCCGCGCAGAGTTATCTCGTTCCTGAAAAGATCATCGCCGCCTGCAAGGCGACCGGCGCCCAGGCCGTACATCCGGGCTATGGCTTCCTGTCCGAGCGAGCCGCGTTCTGCGAAGCACTGGAAGCGGAAGGCGTCGTCTTCATCGGCCCGAAGCCCAAGGCGATCAAGGCGATGGGCGACAAGATCGAATCGAAGAAGTTCGCCAACGCCGCTGAGGTTTCGACGGTTCCGGGCTGGCTTGGCATCATCGAAAATGCCGACCATGCCGAAAAGATCGCCGGCGAAATCGGCTATCCCGTGATGATCAAGGCCTCGGCCGGTGGTGGCGGCAAAGGCATGCGCATCGCCTGGGATAGGTCGGAAGTGCGCGACGGGTTTGACCGGGCGCGCTCGGAAGCCAAGAGTTCCTTCGGCGACGATCGCGTCTTCATCGAAAAGTTCGTCGTCGACCCGCGTCATATCGAGATCCAGGTGCTGGCCGACGCGCACGGCAATGCGCTCTATCTCGGCGAACGCGAATGCTCGATCCAGCGCCGCAACCAGAAGGTGGCGGAAGAGGCGCCGTCGCCATTCCTCGATGCCGAGACGCGCAAGGCGATGGGCGAGCAGTCGGTGGCGCTGGCCAGGGCCGTCGATTACCAGAGCGCCGGCACCGTCGAATTCATCGTGGACAAGGACAAGAACTTCTATTTCCTTGAAATGAATACACGATTGCAGGTCGAACATCCGGTGACCGAGCTCGTCACCGGCATCGATCTGGTCGAGCAGATGATCCGCGTCGCCGCCGGCGAGAAACTCGCCATCAAGCAGAGTGACGTGAAGCTGAATGGTTGGGCGGTGGAAAGCCGGCTCTACGCCGAGGATCCCTATCGCAATTTCCTGCCGTCGATCGGCCGGCTGACGCGCTACCGGCCGCCGGAGGAAGGACAGTTCGGCGACATCGTCATCCGCAACGACACCGGTGTCACCGAAGGCTCGGAAATCTCGATGTTCTACGATCCGATGCTCGCCAAGCTGTGCACCTGGGCGCCGACGCGGCTCGAGGCCATAGATGCCATGTCGGAAGCGCTGGACAGCTTTGTCGTCGACGGTATCGAGCACAACATACCGTTCCTGGCGGCTCTGATGCAGCATCCGCGCTGGCGGCAAGGGGAGATATCGACCGGCTTCATCGCGGAGGAATATCCCGACGGTTTTGCCCCCGTCGTGCCAAACAGCGAGGAACGGGCCGTTCTGGCATCGATCGTCACCGCGGTGGAACTGCTGCGCCGCGACCGTCTCGACCGGCTGGGCGGGCGGCTGGCGCCGCATTCGGGAGCGCTCAAGCGCGATTGGGTGGTGAAGATCGGCGAAGATTATCTGCCGGTTTCTATCATTGAAGGCATGATTTCCATCCCGATGGAAATCGACCTGTCCATCGATGGCTGCAAGGCACTGACCGTTTCGTCCGACTGGCGGCCGGGTGACCTCATCTGGCGCGGCACGGTCGGCAAGCGCAGGGTTGCGGCCCAGATCCGGCCTGTCGCCAATGGCCTTCGCATCGCCTGGAAAGGCATGTCGGTGACCGCGCGCGCCATGCTGCCGCGCACCGCCGAATTGGAACGGCTGATGCCGGACAAAGTGGCGCCGGATACGTCGAAACTTCTGCTCTGCCCGATGCCGGGGCTTGTCGTGTCGATAGCCGTTGCCGAAGGCCAGGAGGTCAAGGCCGGCGAGACCTTGGCCGTGGTCGAGGCAATGAAGATGGAAAACGTGCTGCGCGCCGAGCGCGATCTGGTCGTGGCGAAACTCAACGCCAAGCCCGGCGATAGCCTGGCTGTCGACGCTGTGATCATGGAGTTCGCCTGAGCGGCTGGAAGCCTGTGGTCAGTAGTCGTTTGTGCTGGACTGGTATCGCCCGGTCCCGGACGATATATCTCCATCGACTCAAGTCTTACGGACAGCGCGACAAACCATGGCGGATGACAGACTTCCACGCGATCCCCTGAAGCGCGAAGCCGCGATCGCGGCCGCGCGGCCGGAGGTGCCGGCGCGGCCGTTCGTCCATTTGCGCGTGCACTCGGCCTATTCGCTGCTGGAGGGCGCGCTTCAGCTTGGCAAGATCGTTGGCCACGCGGTGAAAGACGAGGCGCCGGCCATCGCCGTCACCGACACCAACAATCTGTTTGGTGCGCTGGAATTCGCGCAAAAGGCGGTGAAGGACGGCATCCAGCCGATCATCGGCTGCCAGATCGCGCTCGCCTTCTCGGGCGAGAACAGCGATGGCCAGCGGGACCGCCGTAGGCAAGGCCCCGATATGCGGCCGGTCGTGCTGCTCGCGGCCACTGAAGCCGGCTATTCCAATCTCGTCCGGCTGGTCAGCCGCGTTTATCTCGAAACGCCGCCCGGCGAAGCGGTGCACCTGACCACCGAAATGATGGACGGCCAATGTGACGGCCTGATTTGTCTCAGTGGCGGGCCGCGCGGCCCGATCGGCATAGCCCTGAAGGAAGATCGCCGCGATCTTGCCGAGGCGCGACTAGTCACTCTCAAGACGATGTTCGGCGACCGCCTCTATGTCGAGCTGGACCGGGTTTCAGGCTACGACCGGATGATCGAGAAATCTTCGGTCGATCTCGCCTATTCCCATGAATTGCCGCTGGTTGCCACCAACGAGGCCTTCTTCTCTTCGCGCGATGAGTATGAGGCGCATGATGCGTTGATCGCCATAGCCGAGGGTTCGGTCGTCGCCGTCGACACCCGCCGCCGGCTGTCGCCGGACAATTTCCTGCGCAGCCAGGCCGACATGGCGAAATTGTTCGCCGACCTGCCGGAAGCGATCGACAACACGGTCGAGATCGCGTTGCGCTGCTCCTATTATCCGAAAACGCGCAGCCCGATCCTGCCGCGTTTCACCGGCGGCGATGCCTCCGACAAAGACGCGGCCGAAAAGGCCGAGGCCGAGGAGCTGGCCCGCCAGGCGCGCGAAGGGCTCGATGCACGGCTTGCCCTGCACGGACCTACACCGGGCTACACGGTCGAGCAGTATCGTGAGCGGCTCGAATTCGAGCTTGGTATCATCGAGAAGATGAAATTCCCCGGCTACTTCCTGATCGTTGCCGACTTCATCAAATGGGCCAAGGCGCAAGGCATTCCGGTCGGGCCGGGGCGTGGTTCGGGCGCCGGGTCGCTGGTCGCCTATTCGACGACCATCACCGACATCGATCCGCTGCGTTTCTCGCTTCTGTTCGAACGCTTTCTCAACCCGGATCGCGTGTCGATGCCCGACTTCGACATCGACTTCTGCCAGGATCGTCGCGAAGAGGTGATCCGCTACGTCCAGCAGAAATATGGCCGCGACCAGGTCGGCCAGATCATCACCTTCGGTACGCTGCAGGCGCGCGCCGTGCTGCGCGACGTCGGCCGCGTGCTGCAGATGCCCTATGGCCAGGTCGACAAGCTGTCGAAAATGGTGCCGCAGAACCCGGCCAATCCGGTCAAACTCGCCGACGCCATCGCCAACGAGCCACGCTTTGCCGAGGAGGCCGAGAAGGAGCCGATCGTCCAGACACTGCTGGACATGGCGCAAAAGCTGGAGGGCCTCTACCGCCATGCCTCCACACACGCCGCCGGCATCGTTATTGGCGACCGACCTTTGTCGGAACTGGTGCCGATGTACCGTGATCCGCGCTCGGATATGCCGGTCACTCAGTTCAACATGAAATATGTCGAGCAGGCCGGACTCGTGAAGTTCGACTTCCTCGGCCTGAAGACGCTGACGGTGCTGGAGACGGCGGTGAAGTTGATCCGCCGCCGCGGCATCGACATCGACCTCGCGACGATTCCTCTCGACGATCCCGAGACCTACGCCATGCTGTCGCGCGGCGAGGTGGTTGGCGTGTTCCAGGTGGAAAGTGCTGGCATGCGCAAGGCGCTGATCGGCATGCGGCCGGACTGCATCGAGGACATCATCGCGCTGGTCGCGCTCTACCGGCCGGGCCCGATGGAAAACATCCCGACCTACAACGCCAGAAAGCATGGCGAGGAGGAGATGGCCTCGATCCATCCCAAGATCGACCATCTGGTAAAGGAGACGCAAGGCGTCATCGTCTACCAGGAACAGGTGATGCAGATCGCGCAGGAGCTGTCCGGCTATTCGCTTGGTGAAGCCGACCTTCTGCGCCGCGCCATGGGCAAGAAGATCCGCGCCGAGATGGACAAGCAGCGTGAACGCTTTGTCTCCGGCGCGGTCGAGCGCGGCGTGGCAAAGCCGCAGGCCGACTTCATTTTCGACCTGCTGGCCAAGTTCGCCGACTATGGTTTCAACAAGTCGCACGCCGCCGCCTACGCCGTCGTCTCCTACCAGACCGCCTATCTCAAGGCGCATTATCCGGTCGAGTTCCTGGCGGCGTCGATGACGCTCGACATGGGCAACACCGACAAGCTCGCCGACTTCCGCCAGGATGCGCTGCGCCTCGGCATCGAAGTCCTGGCGCCGTCGGTGATGACGAGTTTCCGTGCCTTCGAGGTCGGCGAGAACCGCATCTATTACTCGATGGCCGCGCTCAAGGGCGTGGGCGATGCCGCCGTGGAGCACATTGTAGCCGTTCGCGGCGAAAAGCCGTTCAAGAGCCTGGCCGATTTCTGCGAGAGGGTCGACCCGAAGATCGTCGGCAAGCGGGTTTTCGAAAGCCTGATCATGGCCGGTGCGCTCGACTGCTTCGGCCACGATCGCGCCCAGATGTTGGCTGGCGTCGAGCGGATGATGGGGCTTGCGTCGCTCGCCCAGCAGAACGCCGTTTCGGGTCAGGCCGATATCTTCGGCGCCTCGCTCGGCGCCCAGTCGCAGGCGCTCAATTTGCCGGCGACCGATCCGTGGCTCGCCGCCGACCGCCTGCACCGCGAATTCCAGGTCGTCGGCTTCTATCTCTCGGCGCATCCGCTCGACGAGTACAAGGCGGCGCTGCAGAAGATGCGGGTGCAGAACTGGGGGGAGTTCTCCGCTGCCGTCAAGCGCGGCGCTTCCGCCGGCCGGCTTGCCGGCACCGTCACCAGCAAGCAGGAGCGCAAGACGCGCACCGGCAACAAGATGGGCGTGGTTGCCTTTTCCGACACCTCCGGCCAGTACGAGGCCGTGTTGTTTTCAGAAGGATTGGCCCAGTATCGCGATCTCCTCGAAGCGGGCCGCTCGGTTGTCATCACTGTCGCGGCGGAGGACAGGCCCGAGGGTGTCAACCTGCGCATCAACTCCGTCCAATCGCTGGAGGACGAAGCAAGCCGCATCCAGAAAGCTCTGCGCATTTTCGTCAGGAACGAGGGGCCTGCCTCGATCATCCAATCCCAGCTAACCCAGCGCGGGGAAAGCCAGGTCAGCATTATCGTGATCAAGGAAGAGGCGCAGGGCGAGGTCGAGATTGCCCTGAATGGCGGCTACCGTGTCTCGCCGCAGATCGCCTCGGCGATGCGCGCCGTGCCGGGCGTGGTCGAAGTGGAGCTGGTGTGATCTGCGCGCTTGCCAGGCGGCAACCCGCGGGCCGGCACCTGCCGCTCATGCCGGCATGAAGGCCAAGGGGACGCGCGCATCGCAGGATCTTTCCGCGACGGCGCGTCTACGCGACATGCTGCGCAGGCTCTATCATGGGCGCTCGCCGGCCGCGTTCCGGTTCCAGCTGGTGGCCGTCATCATCGACCTCGCCATCATCGCCTTTTTCATCGCCACGCCGGTCATCCAGCAGTCGGCCTCGTTTCTGTGGCTGGACTATGCCGTGGCGGCTCTGGTCGCCGCCGATCTGATTGCCAGGCTGCTGGCCTCCAACGACATGCTGCGCCTGATGAAGCAGCCGACCTTCTGGGTGGATGCCTTCATCCTTCTGACGCTGCTGATGCCGGCGGCGCTCGCAAGTCTCGGCTTTCTGCGAATTCTGCGGCTGTGGTCGCTGTCGCGCAGCGGTTCGATCTGGCGGCATTTCGAGATGCGTGGCCTGCGGCCCTGGCGCGAGGCAAGCCACGCGGTCATCAACCTGTTGACCTTTCTCTTTGTCATCACGGGCTTCGTTTACACGTTCTTTTTCCGCAACGGTGCCGGACTGGAAAACTACATCGACGCGCTTTACTTCACCGTCGCGACCGTGACGACAACCGGCTTCGGCGACATCGTGCTGCCGGGCATCGCCGGCAAGCTGACGGCGATCGTGACCATGATCATCGGCATATCGCTGTTCGTCAGGCTGGCGCAGGCGATCTTTCGGCCGGCCAAGGTGTTCTTTCCCTGTCCGCAATGCGGGTTGCGGCGGCATGAGCCGGACGCCGTGCACTGCAAGGCATGCGGCCATGTCCTCAATATTCCAGACGAAGGGAACTGACCGGCAGTGCTATGACGCCGCGACCTCGGCCGGCTTTACAGCTTTGCGCTGCAAGTTGAGCAAATTGCCCATCAGGATCAGCAATGCGCCGCCGGCGGTGAACGCGTCGATCTGCTCC
Organism: Mesorhizobium sp. B2-5-4; assembly: GCF_006441095.1. NCBI lineage: Bacteria > Pseudomonadati > Pseudomonadota > Alphaproteobacteria > Hyphomicrobiales > Phyllobacteriaceae > Mesorhizobium > Mesorhizobium sp. B2-5-4. Next base: position 50,683 of record NZ_VFUR01000011.1, read on the forward strand.
TGATAGAGCAGCCAGCCGATCAATGCCGACAGCGGTACGCGCAGGAAATCCATCGGCGAGATCACGGTCGCGTCGGCATAGGCCAGGGCGCGGGCGAGGCAGAAATGGGACGACATGCCGGTGAAACCGATCAGGATGATCCAAGGCCAGAGTGCAAGCGAAGGGTTGCGCCATTCGTAGAGAGCCGGAACAAGGCCGACCACGGACTGGATGACCAGCATCCAGAAGATGATCCGCACGACGCTGTCCGTGCGCGTCAGCGACTTGACCAGCACCAGCGAAACGCCGAAACAGACCGCCGCGCCCAGCACGACCAGATGGCCCGCATCGGCCGAGCCGACGCCTGGACGCACGACGACGACCACGCCGATCAGCCCAAGCACGATCGCCGCGAGCCGTGGCCGGCTCAGCCTTTCGCCGAGAAACGTGACCGCCAGGATCGCCGTCCAGATCGGCGTGGTGAATTCGATCGAGATCAGCACCGCCAGCGGAATGAGCGTCAACGCGTAGAGCCAGGCAGCCTGGCCGCTATAGTGGACGACATTGCGCGCGATATGGGCCAGCGGCCGCTGCGTGCGCATCGCGGCAAGCCCACCTGTCGCCATCACCAGCGGCAGCAGAATGAAGAAGCCGATGACCGAACGCAGTTCCAGCACCTGGAAGACATTGAGTTCGGCCGTGGTGGCGCGGCCGGCGACGGACATAGCCAGGAACGACGTGATCGACAGCGCCATCCAGAACGCGGCCTTGGGGATCGACGGGGTGGGTGCCATGTCCGCTATGTCGCAGGCCGTGGCTGTCGGAGCAATCGCTAGTCCATGTATTCTTCTGGGCCAGTCGCGGCGAAGGTTTTGGGAGCAGTCATGCTGCGGGCGGAACCCGATACGGCTAGGGGCGTTGAGCCCCCTAGTATCCGTGCTGTGCAAACGCGCATTCCCGTGTCGACAAGGAGGGTTTCATGAGACGATTCGCGCAAGTGGCGCTTGCTGGCTGCCTGGTGATTGCTGCGAGCGCGGCTCATGCCGACGAGACCAAATTTCTCCAGTCGTTCAAGGGCAATTTCGCTGGCAAGGGCACTGTTCAGGTAACCACGGATGTGCCGAACGTCAGTGTTTCCTGCAGCTTCAAGTCGAATGCGACCTCAACCTCGCTGTCGCTCGACGGCAACTGCCGCGGCCTGATCGTGGTGACACGCGCCATCAGCGCTCGTCTGAAGGTCAGCGGCGGCAAATACAGCGGCGTCTATGTGGGATCGCGAACCGGACCGGCGCAGCTGAACGGAAGCCGTTCCGGCAATGCGATAAACCTCGCCATTCGCTGGGCCAAGGAGGTCAATGGCGATCGCACCGCGCAGCTTACCGTACAAAAAAACGGGGCGGACGGCATTGTTTTGACGGTGGTCGACCGTGATCCCCAAACCGGCAAGAGCGTTGTGACCAGCCGCATCGATCTTCGGCGCAGCTGATCGGGTTCAATCTTCAAGCGGCTCCGGTGGATGGGCGTCGCGGCCCTTGCCGAAGGTGTAGCCGGTTTGCACAGCCTTGCGCCCGAACTTGTCGCGCAACGCATCGATGGCGCCTTCGGCCATGGCGCGCTTGCGCGACTGGACATCGACCAGATCCGGCGGGTCGGCCTTGTCGTCATCGGAGAGGTCGCTGACACCGATGCCGAGCAATCGAAATTTCGTTCCGTCCGTCTCCTTGCGAAGAAGTTCCACGCCAGTCGAAAAGATGCGGTCGGCGAGCCGGGTCGGGTCGCCGAGTTGGCGGTTGCGCGTGCGCAGCTTGAAATCCTGGGTCTTCAGCTTCAGCACGACGGTGCGCCCGGCAATGCCTGACTTCTTCAGCCGCGCCGAGACTTTCTCCGAAAGGCCCCTCAGCACGGAGACCAGCTCTTCCAGCGAGGCGATGTCGGTGTCGAAAGTGGTTTCGGCCGATACGCTCTTGGCGTCCTGGTCGGGGTCGACGCGGCGGACATCCTCACCGCGCGAAAGCCGGTAGAGCCGTTCGCCCATCACCCCATAGCGGCGCATCAGTTCGCCGCGTTCCATCTTCTGAAGCTGGCCGATGGTGCGGATGCCATCCTGTTCGAGCGTGGCGTTGAACGCCTTGCCGACACCCCAGATCATGGTCACCGGCTGCGTTGCCAGAAAGCCGACCGCTTCGGCCTCGCCAATGACGGAGAAGCCGCGCGGCTTGCGGAAGTCGGACGCGATCTTGGCGAGGAACTTGCAATAGGACAGGCCTGATGAAACGGTGATGCCGATCTCCTTCTCCACGGCCAGCGCGAAGCGCGCCAGCACCACCGCCGGCGGCAGGCCATGCAGCCGCTCGGTGCCGGCGAGATCGAGGAATGCCTCATCGATCGACAGCGGCTCGACCAGCGGCGTCAAGGCCTGCATCATGGCGCGCACCTCGCGGCCGACGGCCACGTACTTTTCCATGTTGGGCGCGATCACGACCGCCTCGGGGCAGGCCTCGAGCGCTTTGAACATCGGCATGGCGGAGCGCACGCCGCGGATGCGTGCGATATAACAGGCGGTGGAGACGACGCCGCGCTTGCCGCCGCCGATGATCAACGGCTTGTCCTTGAGCGCCGGGTTGTCGCGCTTTTCGATCGCCGCGTAGAACGCATCGCAATCGATATGGGCCAGATGCAGCCGGTAAAGCTCGGGATGGCGGGCAAGGCGAGGGCTGCCGCAGCGTTCGCAGCGGCGCGTTTCATCGCGCTGAAACATCAGGCAGTCACGACAAAAACCGTGATCGGGATTGTTGACAGGAGCCGCCATCGCTGCGAACATATAGAGAACAGAAGCAATGGTACGACAGCGCAAGGCCAGCGACAAGCCTGGCCTGGGGAGAACGCATGAGCACGACGGTAGTGCCGCTGGCGCCTGAGCTCTGGCCTGAGTTCGAGGACCTTTTTGGCAAGCAGGGCGCCTGTTATGGCTGCTGGTGCACGCATTTCCGGCTGGCGCCGGCGGCGCGGCGCGAGAGCAGCCGTGAACGCAACAAGGACCACATCAAGGCGCGCATCGAGGCCGGCCCGCCGCCCGGCCTGCTGTCTTTCGAGGATGGCAAGGCGGTTGGCTGGATGCAGATCGGGCCACGCGCCGACGTGCCCGAATGGAACAACAAGGGCAGGGGCTCGGCGCCGATCGATCCCGCCGACGCTTCCGATCCGGCCGTCTGGGCGATCTCCTGCTTTTTCATCCGCGCCAAGGCGCGCGGCAGGGGCATCACGCACCGCCTCGTCGAAGGCGGCATCGATTTTGCCCGCAGGAACGGCGCGCGGCTTGTCGAGGCCTGCCCGATCGACCTGTCCCGCGATTCGCGTTCGATCGGCCTGTTTGTCGGCTCATCTGGGGTCTTCGAGAAGGCCGGGTTCGAGAGGCTTGTGGAGCGCAAGGCCGGCCGGCCGCTGATGCGGCTGACATTGTAGGAAAACTTCAGCTTGCAGTTGCATAGTATTTTCTACGGCAAAGTGATTTTGCTCATGAGGAAATAAGGGAGCGGGACGAAACTGAGTCCTTTATTCTGCAGCGGTGCCAGATTGCGCGGCTGGTCGACGAACCATTCGCGGTTGGTGTTGAAGCCGAATGCCTGGCCGTCATCGTCTTGCAGTCGTGATGGTATTTCCCTACCAGAGATACGAAACGAATTTTGCCTTCGACCGAACGGAGAATTCCCGTGAACCGTATGTTGCCAATTGCCTTTACCGCGCTGCTGCTCAGTGCGCCTGCTTTCGGCCAGACCGTCGACAGCCAGGGCGCCAAGCAATTGTCCGATGACCTATCCCGCTATGTCGGCAAACAGGCGCTCGATAAGGGTATCCTGAAGGTTTCGGCCGAAGGCGACGCCTACAAGATCGTGTTCGATTTCAAGGCGCTTGCCAGCAGCTTTCCCGACCAGAAGCTGATGAAATTCGACTTTGCGCCCTACGCCCTGCTGGTCAAGCCGCGCAGTGATGGGTCCTGGGATGTCTCGATGGATTTTTCGCAGAGCGCGTCCTTTGAATTCAACGGCCCCCAGGGAAAGCAAAGCACGCGGTTTTCGATCAAGGACGGCAAGGGCAGCGGCGTTTATGACCCCAAGCTGGCAGCCTTCACCAGCGCCACGAGCTCAATTGCCGGGATGACGATGTCGTCGCAGGATAGCAAGCAGCAGATGGAGGCGAGCGCTGGTGCCGGCACCGTGACGCTTTCCGCGACCAAGGCGGCCAATGGCGGCGTCGATTTCACGACGTCGCAAAAGATTTCGAACTTCGTCGAAGCGATAAAATTCAATGATCCCGAGAGCGGGCTGAATTTTCCCGTTACCGTGAAGTCGCCGGAATTTTCTGTGAACGCCGGCGGCAAGGGTGTGCAGACCAAGCCTCTGCTCGACCTCCTGGCGTTTGCCGTGGCCAATCAGGACGAGAAGACGCTGAAGGCGAACCAGGCGCAGCTCAAGTCGCTTCTGCTTGCAGCACTTCCCGTGTGGGAGCGTATCGACGGAACCTATGGCTTCAAGGATTTCGCGGTCGACAGCCCGATCGGCACGTTCGGGGCAACCCAGTTCGGCATAGCGTTCGGTTCCGACGGGGTCGCCCAGAACGGCAAGGTCAGCTATGGCATCAAGGCTTCGGGGCTGGCCGTGCCGCAGCAGCTCTTGCCGAGCTGGAGCGTGGCGCTGCTGCCCACCGATATCGACCTGAACTTCGGCGGCGCCAACATCGATCTCGACAGCATGGCGAAGAAGGCGATCGAAGCCTTTGACCTCAATCAGAATCCGCCGCTGCCGGCCGAGTTCGGCGACCAGCTCAAAGCCGACTTCCTTGCCAAGACGCCGAAGGTCGTCATCGGCCACAGCACCGTGAAGAACAAGGACATGGAAATCGCGCTGGAAGGCGAGATGACAAGCTTCGGCCAGAAACCTGACGCAAATCTCACTGTCGACGTCGCCGGCTTTGACAAGATCATGGAACATCTGCAGGAAGCAGCGAAGGCGGAGCCGGAGGTCGGGCAGTACGTGCCTGTCGCTCTCATGGCGAAGGGTTTTGCCAAGACGCTGCCGGACGGCAAGCTGGAATGGATCATCAACACCAAGGCCGACGGCTCGGTCGCCGTCAACGGCGTCATGCTGAAGCCTGCTGACCCAGCGGTGGACGACAGTGTCGACGGTGACGGCTCGGACGACGAGAGCGGCGGCGGCGACAATAGCGGCAGCGCTAACGGCGGGGCAGGGGCTAAGCTCAATCCTTGAGGTTTCAGCCCTCGACCAATTCCAGGAAAAGTGTAAAGCGGTTTTCCGCGCGGGAGTGCGTCAAAGCGCCTGAAATCCCAGCGCGGTCGCGATCTTCGGCGCGGCTTGGTGCCAATCCTGGACGACGATGACATCGTCCGGGACCGACGGCAGGAACGCGCGCAGCGAATTGTCGGCCATCAGATGGAAAAGATTTGCGTCGGCGACAGATTCCCGCACCGACGCCAGATTGGCCGGTTGGTCGTCGACGAAGACCACCGGCCGCCCGGTATTGCCGCGGAGCCTGGCAACCGCCGGGCCCTTGGCCATTTCGGTGGTCAGCAGCGGATAGCTTAGCCCGAGGGCGTCGAGATGGGCGCGCCGCACGGCACGATGCCTGTGCGGCATGGCCGTCAGCAATATGATTTCCGCGCGGTCTCCAAGCCCCGTCAAAGCTTTCGCGGCTCCATCGGTGATGCTCTGCCAATCGGCTTGCGCATCGAAGAAATCACCCAAAAGTGCCGCGACTTCGGGTTGTTCGATCAGCCGGCCGCTGGCCGTTTCGGCAATGTTACCGGTCAGCCGGAAGGATGCCAGCGTCAGGCCATAGCCACGCGCCTTGAGGAAATGCGGGAAAGGGCGGATGAATTCGAGCACCACGTCGTCGACGTCGAGCACGAGCAGCGGCCTGTCGTCAGCCGCCAGTTCCTCGATCTGGCGCGCGGTTTCGGGATCATCGCTCATGTGGAACGCTCGTGATTGTCATCGCCAAGCGGCAAGGCGCGCAACGCCTTGCCGACGGCCGCCGGTGGCGTGCCGGTTTCCTCGGCGAAGCGCATCAAAGTCGGCTCGTGGGCGAGAATGAATTGCAGGACGCCGGCCAGGAACCCCGGCTCGCCGGCCGCCCGGCGGATCGAATGCGCCTCTATTCCGGTGATCGCCAGAAAGCGCGGTAAAAGCTCCGGATCGGCGGCAACGAAGCCCAATGCCTTCACGGCAATGGTTTCGGCCTCTTCGCGCATTGACGCTGCGTTTGCCATCACTACCTTCGGTGTGTGGAATGAGTCTCTCCCGCAGTAATGGCAAGAGTTGGCCGCGGCAAGCCATTAGAGCGCGGTGCGCCTTTTGGATGCGCGGGAGGCGCGGCGGAATTCGTGCTGCTTTGCAGGCTATGGGTTTCCGTTTCGTCAATCATATTGCCGTATCGTGAAGCATGGTTTGGTGCGTCCAAGGAAAGAGCGCATGACGGCCACCTCCGGGGCGGAGGACGGCCGGGACGGGATTTCGATGCCTAAGAAGGTCATGATCGTCGAGGACAATGAGCTCAATATGAAGCTCTTTCGGGACCTCATCGAAGCAAGCGGTTACGAGACGGTGCGCACCCGCAACGGTCTGGAAGCGCTCGACCTGGCGCGCCAGCACCGGCCGGACCTCATCCTGATGGACATCCAACTGCCAGAAGTGTCGGGGCTGGAAGTGACCAAATGGCTGAAGGAGGACGACGATCTGCACGTCATCCCGGTCATTGCTGTGACTGCCTTCGCGATGAAGGGCGACGAGGAACGCATCCGCCAGGGCGGCTGCGAGGCCTATATTTCGAAGCCGATCTCGGTGCCGCGCTTCATCGAAACCATCAAATCCTATCTGGGCGATGCCTGATGTTTCCCTTCCAGCCGAGCCGGAGCCTTGTGAAATGACCGCGCGGATCCTCGTCGTCGACGACATCCCTGCCAATGTCAGGCTGCTGGAGGTCCGGCTGCTGGCCGAATATTTCGAGGTGCTGACCGCCACCAACGGGCCCGACGCGATCGAGACCTGCGAGAACGGCAAGGTCGACGTTGTGCTGCTCGACGTGATGATGCCCGATATGGACGGGTTCGAAGTCTGCCGGCGGCTGAAGAGCGATCCGGCGACGTCGCACATTCCGGTGGTGATGATCACGGCGCTCGACCAGGTTTCCGATCGCGTGCGCGGGCTGGAGGCCGGCGCCGACGATTTCCTGACCAAGCCGGTCAACGACCTGCAACTGATGACGCGCGTCAAGAGCCTGGTCCGCCTGAAGTCGTTGACCGACGAGCTTCGGCTGCGCGCCTCGACCACACGCAACATCGGCATCGAAGAACTTTTGAGCCGCAATTTCGCGTCCGAGGACACGACGCCGAAAGTGCTTTTGATCGATGAGCGCAAATCGTCGGTCGAGCGCATTCAGAAGATGTTGCGCGACCGGGCCGACCTCGACGTCACCGGCGATCCGCATGCCGGGTTCTTTCAAGCCGCCGAAACGCCCTATGAATGCGTGATGATCTCGACGGCCTTCGCCGATTTCGATCCGCTCAGGCTCTGCTCGCAGTTGCGCTCGCTCGACCGCACCCGTTTCGTGCCGATCATCCTTTTGGCGGAGGAGGGCGAGGAGGAGCGCATCATCCGAGGGCTGGAACTCGGCATCAACGACTATCTGATGCGGCCGATCGACCAGCAGGAACTGACGGCGCGGCTGCGCACCCAGGTGCGCCGCAAGCGCTACAACGACCAATTGCGCGCCAGCGTTACCCAGACCATCGAAATGGCCGTGACCGACGGCCTGACCGGTCTGCACAACCGCCGCTATCTCGACAGCCATCTGCAGACGCTGTTCGACCGCGCCGTGGCGCGGCGCCGGCCGCTGTCGGTGATGATCACGGATCTCGACCGCTTCAAGTCAATCAACGACACGCACGGCCATGACGGCGGCGACGATGTGCTGCGCGAATTCGCACGGCGGCTGCGCAAGAACGTCAGGGGTATCGACCTTGCCTGCCGGTTCGGCGGCGAGGAGTTCGTGGTGGTGATGCCGGACACCGACGGCACCGTGGCCGAGAAAGTGGCCGAGCGCATCCGTGCCGAAATCGCCCAGATGCCGTTCGCCATCGGTGCCGACGGCAAGACGATCGAGGTCACCGTCAGCGTTGGCGTGTCATCGGTGCTGAAGGGCGTGGATACGGTGGCGGCGCTGATGAAGCGCGCCGATCTCGCGCTCTACGAAGCCAAGAGCGGCGGCCGCAACCGCGTCGTTGCCAAGGCGGCCTGACGGTCCGGGCCGGATTATCCGGTCAAGCCAACAGGGTTACCCATTTACCTTAATCCAAGCGATTCGCGAGCCTTGGTTAAGAAACTGTTGATTTCCATAAGCTCTTGCGCAAATGTGAAGGCCAAGACGAAGCCGGCACGAGGGTAGATCGCCGGCTCGGTCCCTCAGGAATACCCCATGATGCTCAGGTCCGCCGCATCTCCTGGGTCCGTGGGGTCGGCCGGCCGGCGCTGGCACATAGTGGCCTCCTCGTACCGCTGCCAAACGCCGACCGGCCCCCTTTGTCGATATGACATTAGGTATCTGTGTCAAGCCCCGGAAGTGCCGGGCTTTTTTGTGTGTGCGGCAAGGCCTGAAGAAGGCTTTCCTGGATTGTAACAACATCAGTTACATCTCGCGCGCGCTGTCACTTCACAACGCCGCGACTTTCCACTGCCGTTTGCATAGGGGAGAAGAGGAGCTGCCCCCTCCATTTCATAGATATGGCGCCCAAGGGGCTTGTGGCAAGACCCGGCTGTTCCCGTAAAACCGCGACCCAAGTTAACGGAAACGGGAGTGGCGAAATGCCGGAATTGTTGCCAAGAGGCCAGTTGCCAAGAGGCCTAGTGCGTCGGGACCATGCGGTGGTGATCGCCGGAGGCGGTCCGACCGGGTTGATGTTGGCTGGCGAACTCGCATTGGCGGGCGTCGATGTGGCCATTGTCGAGCGGCGGCCAAACCAGGAACTCATCGGTTTGCGCGCGGGTGGCCTGCACGCTCGCACCATCGAGGTGCTCGACCAGCGCGGAATTGCCGACCGGTTCCTCTCGCAGGGACAGCCTTCGCCGTCCGTGGGATTTCACATGATCCGGTTGGACATCAGCGATTTTCCCACGCGGCACAACTATCTGCTGGCGCTGCGGCAAAACCATATAGAGCGGATATTGGCCGACTGGATCAGCGAGTTGGAGGTGCCGATCTATCGCGGACAGGATGTCACGGGTTTCACACAGGATGATGGTGGCGTCGATGTCGACCTGTCTGGTGGCCGGTGCCTGAGGGCCCGGTATCTCGTCGGCTGCGACGGCGGACGCAGCATGATCCGCAAGGCGGCGGGCATCGCGTTCGACGGATGGGATCCGACGATGAGCTGGATGATCGCCGAGGTCGAGATGGCGGAGGAACCTGCATTGGGTTTTCGCAGCGACGCCTATGGTATTCATGCGATCGGCAAGATTGAGGAAAGTGCCCGGGTGGGTGTCGTGCTGACCGAGAGGCAACTGACCATTGGTGGCGAACCGACACTGCGCGATCTCAGCGAGGCGCTCGTCGCAGTGTACGGCACCGATTACGGGGTCCACAGTCCGACCTGGATTTCGCGGTTCACCGACATGACGCGCCAGGCTGCCGCCTACCGCGACAGACGTGTGCTGCTGGCCGGTGACGCCGCGCACATCCATCCCCCAATGGGCGGACAGGGCCTCAACATCGGCGTGCAGGACGCGGTCAACCTCGGATGGAAACTGGCACAGGTGATCAAGCTGGTATCACCGGACAGCCTGCTCGACAGCTACCATGCCGAACGCCATCCGGTCGCCGCCCGCGTGCTGCGCAACGCGCTCGCACAGGTCGCGCTTCGTCGTATGGATGCACGCACCAAGGCATTGAGCGATACCTTTGACGAGCTGCTCGCCATGGACGGGCCACGCAAACGGATCGCCGCGGAGATGTCCGGCCTGGGTGTCCACTACGACCTCGGGGAAGGGCACGCGCTGCTTGGGCGGCGCATGCCCGATCTCGACCTGCTCACCGCCAAAGGGCCGTTACGGTTGTTTACCTTGCTGCACCACGCGCGGCCGCTGCTCCTCAATTTCGGTGAACCAGGCAGGCTGGACATTGCGCCTTGGGTCGACCGGATCCGGCAGATCGATGCCGGGTATGCCGGCGCCTGGGAGCTTCCTGCACTAGGAACGGTCTCTGCACCCGACGCGGTTTTGATCCGGCCCGATGGCTACGTGGCGTGGATCGGAGTTGGGACGCAACAGGGATTGGCCGATGCGCTGACCAGATGGTTCGGACCGGCTGCCGCGGCCGGGTATTCTTCTGAACGCAGCGCTTCACAACCTTCCATGGGCTGAAGGCTGACTGCCTCCTGACAAGTGATTGACAGGAGAGCCCATCTATGCAGAAATTGGTTGGACCATTGGACCACTTGGAGGAAGTGTGGACCAGAACAGCCTGCCACCCATTCAGACGACGGCGCGCGACGACGCCGTGCTGAAGGCATTGGTGGGTTTCGTTCGCGCCGAGGCCCTGCAGCCTGGCGAGCGACTACCGACCGAGCGCATCCTGGCCGAACGGCTCAAGGTTAGCCGCAACACGGTGCGCGAGGCGCTGACGCGGTGGGAGGGATTGGGCCTGGTCGAACGCCGGCAAGGCAGCGGCACCTATCTCAAGGCGGCCGTCTCGCCCGACATGCTGCATCTGCCGCTGACGCTGGCGGGCGGCAATGACTTCACCAGCCTGATGCAGACGCTGGAAATCCGCCGCGCGCTGGAAGCGGAAGCGGCGGCGCTGTGCGCCGAGCGGGCAAGCCCGGCCGACATTGCCGAGATCGAACGCAAGCTCGATATCATGGAGCAGGCGTTTCGCACCCTTGACGGCATGTCGTCGGAAGAGGACTGGGAATTCCACCAGGCGATCTACCGGGTCTCCGGAAATCCGCTGTTCGAACAGATCATCGCCGCCATGCACGAACTGTTTCATCGCTTCTGGGAGCATCCGCTCGGCGTGCGCGATTTCGGCCATGCCAGCTTTCCCTATCACCGCACCATCTACGAATGCATCGCGGCACGCGATCCACGGGGCGCTCGCGCCGAGGCGCTGAAGCTCATCGCCACCGTCGAGGACGACCTGAAGCGCGGTGCGGCCAAACTCAAACTTCGGACCTGAGATGAACGAGCAGCCAGCCGGTTTCGATCAAGACTATCTCGCCGAGGCGGCGACGCTTTTGGCGCATGACGAGCCGTTCCCAGGCGGCGCCGTCGTGCCGCCGATCTACCAGACCTCGCTGTTCACCTTCGCCAATTATGCCGAAATGGCCGATACGTTTGCCGGCAAACGAAAGCAGCCGATCTATTCGCGCGGCGACAATCCGACGGTGATGGAGTTCGAGTCGCGGGTCGCGGCGCTCGAAGGCGCCGAGGCCGCGCGCGGATTCTCCAGCGGCATGGCGGCGATCAGCGCCACCGTGCTTGCTTTTGTCGGGGCGGGCGAGCGCATCGTTGCGGTGCGCAATTGTTACGGCGATGCCTACCGGCTGTTCGAACGCCTCCTGCCGCGGCTCAACATCAAGGTCGATTATGTCGATGGCTCCGACCCGGATGCGGTCGCGGCGGCATTGCCCGGCGCCAAGCTGCTTTATCTGGAAAGCCCAACCTCGATGGTGTTCGAGCTCCAGGACCTGCCGCATCTGACCCGGTTGGCCAAGGAACAGGGCATCGTCACCACCATCGACAATTCCTGGGCGACGCCGGTGTTCCAGAAGCCGATCTCGCACGGCGTCGACCTCGTGCTGCACTCGGCCTCGAAATATCTCGGCGGCCATAGCGACACCGTTGCCGGGGTGGTGGCTGGCTCGGCCGCGCATATCAAGCATATCAACGAGCAGACCTATTCCTATCTCGGCGGCAAGCTGTCGCCGTTCGAGGCCTGGCTGCTGCTGCGCGGCCTGCGCACGCTGCCGCTGCGCCTGCCGCACCACATGAAGAGCGGGCTTGCCATCGCCGAGCGGCTGAAGGCGCATGGCAATGTCGAGCGGGTCAACCACCCTCTCTATTCGAACCATCCGGGCAAGGCGACGCTTGCCGGCTATGGCGGGTTGTTCTCGTTCGAGGTTACCGAGGATATCGACATTCCCGTCTTCGTCGACGCGTTGAAATATTTCCGCATCGGCGTCAGCTGGGGCGGGCATGAGAGTCTGGTCGTGCCGGCCAAGGCGTCGCTGGAACAGACGCCGGGACTGAATTCGATGGCGCGCTTCGGCGTCAGCCCCCGAACCATCCGCTTCAATGTCGGATTGGAAAGTGTCGAGGATCTCTGGGCGGATGTCGCCCAGGCCTTCGAAAAAGCCAGAAAATAACAAGCGGGTTCAAAATGGGAGTCTTGAACATGAAAAAACTGACCGTCATGCTTGCCACCGTCGCGGGGTTGGCGATTTCCGCCGGAGGCGCGCTGGCCGATTCGACCCTGAAAATGGTCGAAGTGATCACCAGTCCGCCGCGCACCGAATTCCTGAAAAAGCAGATCGCCGAGTTCGAGGCGGCCAATCCCGGGGTCAAGGTCGAGCTCGTCTCGCTGCCCTGGGGCCAGGCCTTTGAAAAATTCCTCACCATGGTGCAGGCCGGCGATACGCCCGATGTGGTCGAGATGCCGGAACGCTGGATGGGGCTTTACGCCAACAACGCCCAACTCGAGGATCTCGGCCCCTATATGGCCAAGTGGGACGACGCCAAGACGCTCGGCGACCGCGCCAAGCAGTTCGGCTCGACCGTGAACAACACCCAGTTCATGATCCCCTATGGCTACTATGTGAACGCGCTGTTCTGGAACAAGAAGCTGTTCAAGGAGGCCGGTCTCGACGGCCCGCCGGCAACGCTCGACGATTTCGTCGCCGATTCCAAGAAGATCTCCGCCATCCCTGGAAAGTATGGCTATTGCCTGCGCGGCGGGCCGGGTGCCTTCAACGGCATGCACATGTTCATGAACATCGCCGCCGGCAAGGGCGGCTATTTCAACGAGGACGGCACTTCGACCATCAATGAAGAGGGCTCGGTCAAGGGCCTGCAGATGCTGGCCGACATGTACAAGAACGGTCTTGCGCCGAAGGATTCCGTGAGCTGGGGCTTCAATGAGACCGTCACCGGTTTCTATTCCGGCACCTGCGCCATGCTTAACCAGGATCCGGACGCGTTGCTCGGCATCGCCGACAAGATGAGCGCCGACGACTTCGCCGTGGCGCCGCTGCCGGTCGGACCGAGCGGCAAATCCTACCCCACGCTGGGCTATGCTGGTTGGGCGATGTTCGCCAATTCCCAGCACAAGGACGACGCCTGGAAGCTGATGGCAACGCTGCTCTCGCCGAAGGACAATCTGGAATGGGCCAAGGAAGTCGGCGTCGTGCCGATCCACAAGGGCGCCGAGCAGGATCCCCATTTCAAGACCGAGCAGTTCAAGGGCTGGTTCACGGAGCTGAGCGACAGTTCCAAATATGAAATGGTGACACCGCCCACGCATCTGGAAAACCTCGGCAACTTCGTCGACCAGGTCGCCATCAAGAACTTCCAGGAAGTGCTGCTTGGCCAGAAGACGGCCAAGGACGTCGCCGACCAATGGGCTGCCTTCCTGACCAAGGAACAGCAGGACTGGCTGGCGAAGAACAAGAAGTGAGCCCCTCCTTCCTTCTCCCCGTTCACGGGAGAAGGTGGCCCGATAGGGCCGGATGAGGGGCAGCGCTGTGTTATGGGAAGCTGGCGCCGCCCTTCATCCGCCTGCCCGTCCCCGCAGCAGCTGCGGAGGGTGGACCGGCATCTTCTCCCCGTAAAACGGGGAGAAGGACGCTTGTCGCCAACGCCGTGCCCCCAGAGGACGTCCACAGCCAATGACCTATGCCGTATCCGAAATTCGATCCGCAGGGCGGCCGCGAAAGAGGCGGCTCTCCTACGCGACGATCGAGCCCTGGCTCCATCTCAGCCCGGCGATCATCCTGCTGATCGTGGTGCTGCTCGTGCCGCTGGTCATCGGCATCAGCTACTCCTTCCGCAAGTTCTCGGCCTTCAAATCCGAATATGTCGGGCTGGGGCAGTATCAGGCGATGCTGTCGGATCAGGTGCTTGGCCAGGCGCTGATCAACACGCTGTGGTGGACGGTGACCAGCCTGTTCTTCCAGTTCTTCCTCGGTCTTGGCCTCGCGCTGCTGCTCGACAAGCCGTTTCGGGGCCGCAAGGCGGTGCAGGCGCTGGTCTTCCTGCCCTGGGCGGTGCCATCCTTCCTGTCGGGCCTGACCTGGGCCTGGCTGTTCAACCCGATCGTCGGTCCGCTGCCACACTGGCTGTTCGCCTTGGGGCTAAAGGCCGAACCGACCAACGTTCTCTCCGATCCCTCAACCGCCATGTGGGGGCCGATCATCGCCAATGTCTGGTTCGGCATTCCGTTCTTCGCCATCACGCTGCTGGCGGCGCTGAAGTCTATCCCCTCGGAACTGCATGAGGCGGCGGCGATCGACGGCGCTTCGCCGTGGCAGCGCTTCACCAAGGTCACGCTGCCGTTCCTGGCGCCGACCATCGCCATCACGGTGATGTTGCGCACCATCTGGATCGCCACCTTCGCCGACCTGATCTTCGTCATGACCGAGGGCGGACCGGCCGGCTCGACCAACACGGTTCCGGTCTACATCTATGTCAGCGCCTTCAAGTCGTTGGACAAGGGCTATGCCTCGGCTGTGGCTGTGCTGTTGCTCGTCCTGCTCATCGCCTACGCGATCGTGCTGATCGCCATCCGCCGCTCGCTTGTGAGACACGTCTGATGATCGCTGGACGCTCAGCCCCGCAGCGCTTCTTCGGCGGCATCGGCCTGTACGCCGCGATCGCCGCCTATGTGGTCTTCGCTCTGTTCCCGATCTACTGGACGCTGAAGATCTCGGTCACGCCGGAGCGGCTGCTCTATTCCGAAGGCATCACATTCTGGCCGTCGCACATGACGCTACAGAACTTCGTCACCGTACTCGAGGCCACCGACTTCCCACGCTATTTCCTCAACAGCGTCATCGTCTCGGTGTCGACGGCGGCCCTGGTCACGGTCATCGCCACGCTCGCCGGCTACGCCATGTCGCGCTTCACCTTTCGCGGCAAGGCTGCACTGGCGCTGATGCTGCTGTTGACCCAGACCTTTCCGCTGGTGATGGTCATTCCGCCGATCTACCGCGTGATGGGCCAGATTGGCCTGATCAACAGCCTTACCGGGCTGATCATCATCTACACCGCCTTCAACACCGCCTTCGCCACCTTCCTGATGCAGTCCTTCTTCGATGGCATCCCGAAGGATCTGGAAGAGGCGGCGATGATCGACGGCTGCACCCGCGCGCAGGCGATGCGCCGGGTGATCGTGCCGCTGACGCTGCCCGGCATGGGCGCGACGCTGGGCTTCGTCTTTACCGCCGCCTGGAGCGAGCTTCTGTTCGCGCTGATGCTGATTTCCAGCGACGACCAGAAAACCTTCGCCGTCGGCCTGCTCACCTTCATCGGCAAGTTCGCCGTCGACTGGGGGCAGATGATGGCGGCGTCGATCCTGGCGTTGATCCCGGTCTGCATTTTCTTCGCCTTCCTGCAACGCTATCTCGTCACCGGCCTGACCGCCGGCGCCGTCAAAGGATAGATCGATGGCTTCTGTCACGCTCGAAAAGGTCCGTAAGGATTATGGCGCGGTGCGCGTCCTGCACGCGGTCGATCTTGAGATTGCCGACGGCGAGTTCGTCGTCCTGGTCGGACCGTCCGGCTGCGGCAAGTCCACGCTTTTGCGCATGATCGCAGGGCTGGAGGAGGCCTCTGGCGGAGAGATCCGCATCGGCGAGCGGCTGGTCAACGACGTTGCGCCCAAGGACCGCGACATCGCCATGGTGTTCCAATCCTATGCGCTCTATCCGCATATGGACGTGTCGAAGAACATGGGCTTCAGCCTGATGCTGCGAAAGGCCGATAAGCCGGCGATCGATGCTCGCGTCGATGGTGCCGCCAAGCGGCTGGGGCTCGATACGTTCCTGCAACGCTTGCCCAGGCAATTGTCCGGCGGCCAGCGCCAGCGCGTCGCCATGGGCCGCGCCATCGTGCGCGATCCCAAGGTTTTTCTCTTCGACGAGCCGCTGTCGAACCTCGACGCCAAGCTGCGCGTCCATATGCGCGCCGAGATCAAGGCACTGCACCAGCAGTTGAAGACCACCTCTGTCTACGTCACCCACGACCAGATCGAGGCGATGACCATGGCCGACCGCATCGTCGTCATGCATGACGGGCTGATCCAGCAGGTCGGCGCGCCGCTCGATCTCTATGACCGGCCGGCCAACATGTTCGTCGCCGGCTTCATCGGTTCGCCTGGCATGAATTTCCTGCCGGCGGCGGTGAAGAAGGGCGGCAAGGTGGACGCCGTGCTGTCCGATGGCCAGAAGCTTCGGCTGCCGGACGGCCTGCCGCTCAGGGACGGTGACGTCATCACCGTCGGCCTGCGCCCCGAGCATATACGGCTGGCCGATGACGGAGCCCTGCAAGGCGAAGTGGGAGTGGTGGAGCCGCTCGGCCTGTCGACGCAGTTCTACGTCAAGCTGGCCGGCCAGCAACTTTGCGTCTTTGCCATGGGCCGCGCCGGCGTGAAGCCCGGCGACATGGTGCGGCTGGCGGCCGATCCCGCGTCGCTGCATCTGTTCGATCCGAAAAGCGGCGATCGCATCGGCTGAATGAATTCATCCAGGCCGAGGGAACTCAGCCCGGAGCCTTCCGCCTTGTAAACGAAAAACGCCGCCCGATGGGCGGCGTTTCGGCATTCCAGAGGAAAACCCAGATTACTTGATCTTGGTTTCCTTGAATTCGACGTGCTTCTTGGCGACCGGGTCATACTTGCGGAACGACAGCTTGTCGGTCTTGGTGCGGCTGTTCTTGCTGGTGACGTAGAAGAAACCGGTGTCGGCGGTCGACAGAAGCTTGATCTTGATGTTTGCGGCTTTGGCCATGATCTCAGTCCGTTATGTTCGTGGAGTTTTGGCCGCTGGAGCACGGGAAAACACCCGGACGCGGGAAACTTGGCGCGACACATAAAGAACGTGCCTGGAAAGTCAAGCCCGGCGGACGTGATGTGTCCCGCCCAAGCTGCACTGTATGCATATAATCAGGCGTTTTCCACCTCTGATACCGCAACCTTCTTCCAGTCTCCGGTCGTGTTCCACCAGCGATTCGGATTGGCGCGGTCGTCCAGACCCTTGGAGCGGCTGGCAAGGATCGGCTGGATGCGGATCACCGGCTCCTGATAGGAATGCGCCTGGAAAATCGCCTCGACGACGCGGGCCGCCAGCGCCTGGTCATCGGGCAATTCGAATGAAACCTCGACCGTGCCCGGGCGGCGGCGCAATTCGGTTTCGGCGCCGGCCGCGGCTCCTTCAAGCGGCCTGTAGCGTTCGATGCCGTGCGCCGACTGGTAGGCGTTGCGGTCATACTTGCCCATGGCCAGCGGTGCGATCGCGACGACCGCGTCCATGATGCGGTCGACATCGGCAGCCGGAGCCTGGAAGCTGACGAGCAGCAGGAGCGTCATTCGCAGCGAAGTGGTTTCAAAGCCGCTGTCGATCATCGGAGTGTCCTCGGTTCAGGATGTTTTAGGACACCCTTTTAACCGGTGGCTGCTGACACGGTTCTGTCAGCAGCCTGCCGCTGCACGGTGCCGATAAACGATCGGGTTGGGCTCTACAGGAGTATCTTGCGGACGAGCCTGAAGCAGACCAGGGCGATGTAGGCGGCGAAGAACAGGCCGAGCGACCAGCCAAAACCGGAGGGCCCGAAACTGTCCATGCCGATGCCGATCGCCTGCGGGCCTAGCACCATGCCGACGCCGTAGCACAGCACGAAAGCGGCATTGGCCGACGCCAGTTCGTGACCGGAAAGCTGCGAACCGAGATGGGCGAGGCCAATCGTGTACATGGCGGCAACGACACCGCCCCAGACGAAAAGCAGGGCGGCCATCAGGTGCCAGTTCGCGGCAAAGAACGGCATGAACATCGTGCCGGCGAGACCGACCGTGGCGCAGGCGAGCAGCAGATAGCGCCGGTCCGTGACGCGGTCGCTGATCATGCCGATCGGGATCTGCAACAGCACGTTGCCGAGCCCGATCATGGTCAGCAGCAGCGCCGCATCGGCCTCGGAGTAACCGATGCGATTGCCATAGATCGGAAACAGCGCGAAGCCGCCGGTCTCGACCGCGCCGAACACAAGCACGGCGAAAGTCGCGGTCGGCACCAGCCAGATGTAGCGAAGGAAGTGGCTGGTTTCACTGTCGGCCACGATGGTGGGGCTTTCGTTGCGCGCGGCCAGCACCGGTATCGCGGCCAGCGTCACCAAGGCGATGATGACGCCGAACGGCCTGAAGCCGGAACTGCCGAGATGGGCGAACAGCCACGGCCCCGCGGCAAAACCGAGCGACAGAACGGTGGCATAGATGCCAAGCACAAGGCCGCGTCGGTGTGGCGGCGCCGACGTGCTGATCCAGAATTCCGACAGGATGAACAGCACGGTCAGCGCGATGTGCAGCACGATGCGCAGGGGAAACCACATCCAGAAATCAGGCGCGAAATGGAAACCGACGAAGGCCAGCGCGCCGGCGGCGATCATGGCGATCATTGTCCTGGCGACGCCGAAGCGCATGGCCAGCGGCGTAGCCAGTGGCGCCCCGGCGATCGAGGCCAGGCCGGCAACGGCCGTGTTGAGGCCGATCATCGAAGCAGAATGGCCGCGTGTTTCCAGGATGACGCTGAGCAGCGGCATGCCAAGGCCGATAGCAATGCCGACGACGCTGATCGACGAGATCGCCGCCACCATCGGCAGCCAGTGTACGCGTTCGTCGCCCTTTGGTTGGGTATCGACCGTCATGAGATGCTGAACACTCTGTCTGTTTGACCTTACGCAATTGCGGACGGAAAACCGCGTCACACTTTTCCTGGAATTGCTCTAGAGAAGTTCGCGGGTGAAGCGGTTGCGGACAAGCCTGTAGAAGGGGACAGGGCCCCCCGGACGCAGCAGTGGATCATTGGCGAGCCGCTTTTCCAATTCATCCAGGATCATTCGGGTGATGTCGGGTATATCAGCCTGCTTGGCCTTGGCGAGCGGCAGCCAGACCAATTCCTCCAGTTCGTTGGTCGGGCCGCCATCGGCCAATTCGACGGCGACGTCGTCACGCCAGGCGCTGAAGAAGCGGGTGTCGAAGCGGCGCACCCGGTTCGGCGGCGTGATGGCGCGCGCGACAAAGCGCAACGCCTCCAGCGACGGCGCCACGCCATGTTCGACGAAAGCCTGCCAATCGCGCCTGGTCGTGGCAAAGGCGCCTTTGCGGCCGATCAGCAGCCCGGCTTCCTCATAGGTCTCGCGGACCGCCGACAAAGCGATGGCACGGGCGCGGGCGTGGCTGGTGCGGCCAGGGCCGGCGCTCAGCTTGGCTTCTTCGTGCTGGTTAAGTGTGGTCGCCGTCGGGATGCGGCTGTCGGCAGGGTCGGTGCGGCCGCCGGGGAAGACGAATTTCCCGGGCATGAAGGCGTGCGCGGCGTGGCGGCGTCCCATCAGCACCAGGATGTCGTCGCCCTTGCGGTCGAGCAGGATGAGTGTCGCGGCGTCACGCGGACGCAGGGGCCGGCCGCCATGCGTGGCAAGACCGTTATCGAGCTTGTCGGCATCCGCCTTGGTCATTGCTTCCATGCGCAGGACCTAGCGGAAACTTCTTGCATGCGAAAGTAGCCCTAACGATTGGCATGTTGCGCCAGCCAACATTTCAGGCCCCGGGATGCGGCTCGATCACATCCTTTTCGCCACCAAACCCGTGCATATAGAACGCCCATTGCAATCCGATGACGGCGCCTTTGACCGGCTGCAGCAGCGCGACCGACAGAAGGATGGTCAAGGGCACCCAGATGAGGATGTGCTCCCCGGTGGACAAGGTCGAGGTCGCCTCGACACCCATGAAGGCGCCGAGCACGATGTGGCCGACGATGACGATGACCAGATAGGCGGGCAAATCGTCGGCGCGATGGTGATGAATCTCCTCGCCGCAGACGCTGCAGGTTTCGACGGTCTTGGTGAAGCCGCGGAAGAGCTTGCCTTCGCCGCAATTCGGGCAGCGGCCCAAGAAGCCCCGCTTCATCGCCGTCCACAATGGGCGGGCAACCCGGCCAGAGTGATGCTCGCCGCCAAAAACCTCTTGTTCCATCATCGTCTCCTGCCGCGCGGCCCCGGTCGCGATTGCGACGCACGGGCGCGGCCCTTAGCCTTGTGAAACGACCTGCTGGAGCCTGGCAGGGGCTTTGGGTCGGTCAACATCTCGAAGCGCATCGCGCCGGCCATTGGCGCCACCTCGACGAGCCGGACCTCGACGCGGTCCGCGAGTTGGTAGCCTTTGCCCGAGCGTTCTCCGAACAGGGAGCGAGCCGTTTCGTCGTATATGTAGTAATCGCCGCCCAGAGTTGACACAGGGATGAAACCATCGGCGCCATACTGCGGCAATTGGACAAAAAGTCCTGATTTGGTGACGCCGGAGATACGGGCATCGAAGCGGTCGTTGATGCGCTCGGCGAGATAGGCGGAGATCAGCCGGTCGACTGTGTCGCGCTCGGCAGCCATTGCGCGCCGTTCCGTGCCGGAGATCAGCACCGCAACGTCTTCGAGGCGAACCTCCTCATCTTGCGTCAGCCCTCCGGGACCAAGGTCGAGCGCGCCAATAAGGCCGCGATGGACGATCAGATCGGCATAGCGGCGGATCGGCGAGGTGAAATGCGCGTAGCGGCTGAGGTTGAGGCCGAAATGGCCGATGTTCTTGGGTGAATATTCGGCCTGGCTCTGCGAGCGCAGCACCACCTCGTTGACCAGCGCCTCGTTGTCGGCGCCGCGTACGCGCTCCAGAATGCCGTTGAACTGGCTGGGCCGCATCTGCGCACCACGCGCCAATGACAGGCTAAGCGTCTGCAGGAATTCGCGCAGCGATTCCTGCTTAGCCAGCGACGGCGCGTCGTGAATGCGATAGACCAACGCCTGCTTCTTGCCCTCCAGCGTTTCGGCCGCGGCGACGTTGGCCTGGATCATGAACTCTTCGATCAGCTTGTGGGCGTCGAGTCGCTCCGGCACGATGACGCGGTCGACCGTGCCATCCGGCTTGAGCAGGATCTTGCGCTCCGGCAGGTCGAGCTCGAGCGGCTGGCGGCTGTCGCGGCCGCGCTTGAGGATCGCGTAGGCGTCCCATAGCGGCCTCAGCACCGTGTCGAGGATCGGGCCGGTCTTGTCGTCCGGCACGCCGTCGATCGCCGACTGGGCTTGGCTGTAGGCGAGCTTGGCCGCCGACTTCATCATGACGCGGTGGAAGGAATGCCTGATCTTGCGGCCATCGGCGGAGAAGGTCATGCGCACCGCCAGCGCCGGACGGTCCTGACCCTCGCGCAGCGAGCAGAGATCGTTGGAGATGCGCTCGGGCAGCATCGGCACGACGCGATCGGGGAAATAGACCGAATTGCCGCGCTTCATGGCCTCGCGGTCGAGAGCCGTGCCGTAGCGGACATAGGCGGCGACATCGGCGATCGCGACGGTGGCGACAAAGCCGCCGAGATTTTTCTCGTCGAGGTCAGGCGTGGCGAACACAGCGTCGTCATGATCCTTGGCGTCGGCCGGATCGATGGTGACCAGCGGCAGGTCGCGCCAGTCCTCGCGATGGGCAAGCGTCGCCGGCTTCACCGCCTCGGATTCGGCAATGACATCGGCTGGAAAAATGTGCGGGATGTCGTGCGCGTGAATGGCGATCATCGAGACCGCCTTTTCGCTGGTCAGCGAACCCAGCACGTTGAGCACCTTGGCGCGCGGCAGCCCGTAGCGGGAGGCGCGCGCGGGCTCGACCTCGACAAGATCGCCATTCTTGGCGCCGTTCTGGAATTCCTTGTCGACGATCAGCTCAGGCTGGCGCCGTTCCACCGGTTCGATGCGGAAGCTGCCGTCCTGGAGCACACGGAAGACACCGAGGACGGCATCCGTGCGCTTCTCGAAGATCTTCATCACCCGGCCGGTATAGACAGGCCCCGACGGATCATCGGTCGGAAACGTCTTGGCCAGCACGCGGTCGCCAATGCCTGGCGCTGGTCCGCTGCCCCCACGCGAAACGCGGATCGAGACCACGGGAGGCTCGCCCGGGCCGACCGCCTCGGTCGGGTGCGCCAGCAAGATACCATCGCCATCGCGGCCAAAGATGTCGAGCACGGCGACATGGGGCAGGGTGCCGACCCGGGCCAGCCGCTTGCGCTCCTTGGTCAGAACGCCTTCGTCCTGCAGATCGCGCAGGAGATCCTTCAGCCAGACGCGGTCATCGCCGCGCAGTGCGAACGCCTTGGCGATGTCGCGCTTTCCGGCGCGATCCGGGTTTTCGGCGATGTAGCGCAGGATTTCGTCACGCGAGGGCCGGTAGTTGTCCTTGACCTTGGCCCGGGTGTCGGCGGTGCGGGGATCGCCGTGGCTTCTTCCGGTGATCCTGCGTGCCACGCCGTTCTACCCTTTTTTCTTCGCGGCCGGCTTCTTGGCGGCTGCCTTCTTGGTTGAGGTTTTCTTGGTTGTGGGGGCCTTGGCCGCCGCAGCCTTGCGGAACGGTTTCTTGCCGCCGCCGCCCTTGGCTTCCTTCTCGGCTATCAGCGCCAGCGCATCCTCGATGGTCACCGATTGCGGATCCTTGCCCTTGGGCAGCGTGGCGTTGACCTTTCCGAAATTGACGTAGGGTCCGTATTTGCCGTCGCGCACGACGATCTTGCCGCCGCCGTCCGGATGGTCGCCGAGCTCCTTCAGGGCTGCCGGCGTGCCGCCGTTGCGGCCGCCCTTGCCCTTGGACTGCTTCTCGGCAATCACGGTGACGGCGCGGTTGAGGCCGATCGAGAACACGTCCTCGATGCTGTCCAGATTGGCGTAGGTGCCATCGTGCAGCACGAACGGACCATAGCGGCCGAGCCCCGCCGAGATCATCTTGCCGGATTCGGGATGTTTGCCTACGTCGCGCGGCAGCCCCAGCAAGGCGAGCGCCTTCTCGTGATCGATCGATTCAGGCGTCCAGCCCTTGGGCAGGCTCGAGCGCTTGGCTTCCTTGCCCTCGCCGCGCTGGATGTAGGGGCCAAAACGGCCTGAGCGAAGCGTGATTTCCTCGGCGGTGTAAGGATCCTTGCCAAGGATCTTGGTGCCGTCCTCGCCACCGCCATTCTCCCCGTTGGGATTTGCGGCGTCGCCGAGCTGGCGGGTGAAGGAGCATTCGGGATAGTTCGAGCAGCCGACGAAAGCGCCGAACTTGCCGAGCTTCAGCGACAGATTGCCGGTGCCGCATTTCGGACAGATGCGCGGATTGGAGCCGTCCTCGCGGGCGGGGAAAACCAGTGGCGCCAGTTCCTCATTCAGCGCATCGAGCACATCGGTGACGCGCAATTCCTTGATGTCGGCGACGGCGCCGGAAAAATCCTTCCAGAAATCGCGCAGCACGTCCTTCCAGGCGAGCTTGCCGTCGGAAATCTCGTCGAGCTTTTCCTCCAGCGATGCGGTGAAGTCGTACTCGACATAGCGCTCGAAGAAGCTTTCCAGGAAGGCCGACAGCAGGCGGCCCTTGGCCTGCGGCACCAGCCGGCGCTTGTCGATCATGACATAGTCGCGGTCCTCGAGCGTCTTCAGGATCGCCGTGTAGGTCGAGGGACGGCCGATGCCGAGTTCTTCCAGCTTTTTGATCAGCGACGCCTCGGAATAGCGCGGCGGCGGCTCGGTCGTGTGCTGGGTGGCATTGATTGCACGGCGGGCGAGCTGCTCGCCGGCGCTGATTGCCGGCAGACGGCGGTTTTCCTCGTCTTCCGTGTCGTCGTCCTTCTGGTCGGTATAGGCGGCTATGAAGCCGTCGAAGCGGACGACCGAGCCAACGGCGCGAAGCTCGGCCGTGCGGGCGCCATTCAGCGCCTCGATCTCGACAGTGGTGCGCTCGATCTCGGCCGACTGCATCTGGCTGGCGATGGCGCGCTTCCAGATCAGTTCATAGAGCCGTGCCTGGTCGGCATCGAGATATTGCCGGACCGACGCCGGGGTGCGCATGAAATCCGTCGGGCGGATGGCTTCGTGCGCTTCCTGGGCGTTCTTGGCCTTGGTGGTGTACTGGCGCGGCTTTTCCGGCAAGTATTTCGGGCCGAATTCCTTTGCGACCGCATCGCGAGCGGCGTCGATCGCCTCGGGCGCCATCTGCACGCCGTCGGTTCGCATATAGGTGATCAGGCCGGTGGTTTCGCCGCCGATCTCCATGCCCTCATAGAGCCGCTGCGCCACCTGCATGGTGCGCGTGGCCGAGAAGCCGAGACCCGACGAGGCTGCCTGCTGCAACGTCGAGGTGGTGAAGGGCGGGCCGGGGTTGCGCTTGGTCGGCTTGGCTTCGACGGATAGCGCCTTGAAGGTAGCACCCTCGAGCATTGCCTTGATGTCGTCGGCCTGCGCCTTATTGGAAATATCGAGCTTTTGCAGCTTCTTGCGCTCGAATGCGGTCAGGCGAGCTTCGAAGGTCTCGTTGCGCGGTGTGCCGAGGATGGCAGCGATCTGCCAGTATTCCTCGCGGATGAAGCGCTCGATTTCGGATTCGCGGTCGCAGACCAGGCGCAGCGCCACCGACTGGACGCGGCCGGCCGAACGGGCGCCCGGCAATTTGCGCCACAGCACCGGCGACAGCGTGAAGCCGACGAGGTAATCGAGTGCCCGGCGGGCGAGATAGGCGTCGACCAGCGGCGCATCGATCTGGCGCGGATTGGCCATCGCCTCCAGCACCGACGATTTGGTGATGGCGTTGAAGACGACGCGGCTGACTGGCTTGTCCTTCAGCGCGCGCTTCTGCTTCAGGACTTCCAGCACGTGCCAGGAGATCGCTTCGCCTTCGCGATCCGGGTCGGTGGCGAGGATCAGGCCGTCGGCATCCTTGACCGCCTTGGCGATGTCGGCGAGACGCTTGCCGGACGCGGTGTCGACCGCCCAGGACATGGCGAAATCTTCATCCGGACGCACCGAGCCATCCTTGGCCGGCAAATCGCGGACATGGCCGAACGAGGCCAGAACCTTGTAGTTCCTGCCCAGGTATTTGTTAATTGTCTTCGCTTTGGCCGGCGATTCGACGACGACGACGTCCATGAGGTCTCATATCAGCTGTGATGCGGCAGAAGAATTCCGCTGCGCGCGACGAAATCTCGGTTCTGTTCGCCGCTCACATGGCCGCGCTTTTGCATCCGGTCAAGGGGAAGGGGCCAAATTGCGGAGGTGCCAGCAGCAATACACTCTTAGAGTGTATGGAGAAATCACAGAATTTCGGTCAAGGCGACGGCGGTCGGGAGTCGGCGGAAGCTCCCGCTTCAAACTCCGGGCGAGTCGTGAAAAGCCGTTCGCTCGCCTGCCGTCGATCGATGCTGGCCGCCGGCTGGAACAGAGGAATGCGGCGACCAGCTTGCCCGCCCGCAGGCAGGGAGCAGGGGTAAGCCTAATCGGCCTTGACGATGTGCCAGACACCGGCGACGCCATCACCGCTCATGTCGCCGGCCTTCTTGTCCTTGATGAAGGTGTAGACGGGCTTGCCGTCATAGGCCCACATCTTGGTGCCGTCGGTGCGATCGACAACGCTCCATTCGTCGCCGGCCTTGGCGCCGGCCTTGGCCTTCAGCGGCGGCCAGTTGGTGGCGCATTTGTCGTAGCAATTGGTCTTGCCTTTCTCGTCCTTGTCATAGGTGTAAAGCGTCATGCCTTTGGCATCGGTATAAATCTTGGTGCCGCCGACATCGGCTTCCTTCCACGCATCTGCGGCAAAGGAGGCGGCGGTGCTGAGCAGAAGCGCGGCCAGCGCTGCGATTGTCGTTTTCATGGAAATCTCCGTGGCTGTTATTCGCAGGCGCGCGGAAAGTCGCGGCCTCGTTGTGTCAACGCCCTGCGCATGTGCTTTCTTCCCCGGCCCGCGATGACTTGCCACACGATGGTGATTGGCGGACCAACCCGCGTGCAGCTATATCGTCGCCAAACAGTCGGAGCTTTGGAATGGCATTGGATATCGGCTATGTCAGCGCGGTCGGGGCGGGGGCCATCTCGTTTCTGTCGCCATGCGTGCTGCCGCTGGTGCCGCCCTATCTCTGCTACATGGCCGGCGTGTCGGTCGACGATTTTCGCGGCAATGCGGGCGCGACGGCCCGCGAAGGCGCGCGCGGCGCGCTGCTTTATTCCTCGATCGCCTTCGTGCTCGGTTTTTCGACCGTCTTCGTCGCGCTCGGTGCCGGCGCGTCGACCATCGGCCGGTTGCTGCGCGTCTGGCAGGAGCCGCTGGCAATGGGCGCCGGCGTGCTGATCATCCTGATGGGCTTGAACTTTTTGGGCATCCTGCGCATTCCGCTGTTGTCGCGGGAGGCGCGTTTCCAGTCGCAGGGCAAGCCGGCCAGCGCCGTCGCCGCCTATGTCATGGGACTTGCCTTCGCCTTCGGCTGGACGCCCTGCATCGGCCCGGTGCTCGGGCCGATCCTGACGCTGGCCGGCGGCCGCGAAACCGTGGGCGAGGGCGCGCTGCTGCTCGCCGCCTATTCGCTAGGCCTCGGCATCCCGTTCCTGATCGCCGCGCTGTTCTCCGGCGCCTTCATGCGCTTCCTCGGCAAGTTCCGCGTCCACCTCGGCCTTGTCGAGAAGGCGATCGGCGCGCTCCTGGTGGTCGCCGGCGTGTTCTTCCTCACCGGCGGCGTGCAGACGGTGTCCTACTGGCTGCTGGAGAATTTTCCGGTGTTGGGGCGGTTGGGCTGAGGCTTATCGGCGTGGGGCGAGGCACGGGATTGAGCCGCGGACCCGCTGATTAAAGAGTCAGCTGCTCTACCATCTCACCGGAATTTAACCGCATTGGTGCAGCATGGCGCCACTGCTAGCATGTCTTGATTCCCAACGCATTTCATATGGTTGCCTTTCCATGAACCAGAGAACCTGCCTGTCCGTCATCCTCGCCGCCGGCGAAGGCACACGCATGAAGAGCGCGCTGCCGAAGGTGCTGCACCAGATCGCTGGGTTGCCGATGGTCGCCCATGTGGTGAAGGCGGCCGAGGCCGCTGGTGCGAGCGGCGTGGCGCTGGTGATCGGTCATGGCGCCGACGAGATGCGCAAGACGGCGGCGAAGTTCGCACCTGAGGCTGAGACCTTCGTGCAGGAAAAGCGCTTGGGTACGGCGCATGCAGTGATCGCTGCCCGCGCAGCGATATCAAAGGGTTATGACGATGTTCTTGTCATGTTTGGCGACACGCCGCTGATCGATGCGCAGGCGCTCGCAACGGCGCGCCGGAAGCTGGCCGAGGGCGCCGCTGTCGCGGTCATTGGTTTTCGCCCGCCAAATCCGGCCGGATACGGCCGCCTGATCGAGCAAGCTGGCCGGCTCGTCGCCATCCGCGAGGAGAAGGACTGTTCCGAGGCGGAGAAGAAGATCGGCTTCTGCAATGCCGGCATGATGGCGGTAGCCGGCGCGCACGCGCTGAAACTGCTCGACGCCGTCGGCAACAAGAACGCCAAGGGCGAGTATTATCTCACCGACATCGTCGAGATTGCCGGCGCGCAGGGCCTCGATGTCGTCGCCACCGAAGCCAGCTTCGAGAACGCGCTCGGCATCAACAACCGCGCCGAACTGGCGCAAGCCGAAGCCATCTGGCAACAGCGCCGTCGCCATGAGGCGATGCTGTCGGGCGTGACGCTGATTGCGCCGGAAACCGTCTATTTCTCGCACGATACCGAAATCGGCGCCGACACGATCGTCGAGCCCAATGTCTGGTTCGGACCGGGTGTGATGGTTGCCTCGGGTGCCAAGATCCACGCCTTCAGTCATATCGAAGGCGCCACCATCGCCTCCAATTGCGATGTCGGGCCATTCGCACGGCTGCGGCCAGGCGCCGATCTCAGGAACAAGGCCAAGGTCGGCAATTTCTGCGAGGTCAAGCAGGCCGTTATCGAGGAGGGCGCCAAGGTCAACCACCTGACCTATATCGGTGACGCTCGCGTCGGCGCCGGCGCCAATATCGGCGCCGGCACCATCACCTGCAACTACGATGGCTATTCGAAATTCTTCACCGACATCGGCGAGGGCGCCTTCATCGGCTCCAATTCCTCGCTCGTGGCACCCGTCACCATCGGCAATGGCGGCTATATCGCCTCGGGCAGTGTCATCACTGAAACCGTTCCCGACGACGCTCTGGCCTTCGGCCGGGCTCGCCAAAAGACGATCCCCGGTAAGGGGAAGGAGTTGCGCGAACGGTTTGCTTCCGCCGCGGCGGCGAAGAAGAAGGCAGCCGGCGCCGACCATTAGCCATTGGTCGACAAGTCTGCTTTCTTGCCGAAGCAATCGAAAAAAACGAACGATTGCAGTAACCGGATTGCAAGAGCGGTCTGTCATGGTGCATGCGTGCGCAAGTGTCCGTTACACCGGACGAAATGCAATGTGACTTTCGCGGCAGGCCGGCCACCCCTAAATAGCGCTGGTTTTCCATGGGCAATCAGGGACTGTCTGCATGTGCGGTATCGTTGGAATCGTCGGCCACTCGCAGGTTGCGCCGCTCATCGTCGACGCGCTGAAGCGGCTCGAATATCGCGGTTATGACTCGGCAGGCGTCGCCACCATCGAAAAGGGTCAACTTGGCCGCCGCCGTGCCGAGGGCAAGCTGGTCAACCTCGAACGCCGGCTCAAGGATGAGCCGCTCGACGGCACGATCGGTATCGGCCATACACGCTGGGCGACCCACGGCGTGCCCAACGAGAGCAATGCGCATCCGCACTTTTCGGAGGGCGTCGCCATCGTTCACAACGGCATCATCGAGAATTTCGCCGAACTGCGCGACGAGCTGGTCCGCGACGGCTATTCCTTCTCGTCGCAGACCGACACCGAGGTCGTGGCGCATCTGGTGGCACGGGAACTCGCGAAAGGTCTGAAGCCGGTCGAGGCCGCGCACAAGGCGCTGAAGCGGCTGGAAGGCGCCTTTGCGCTGGCCATCATGTTCAAGGGTGACGAGGACCTGATTGTCGGCGCGCGTAACGGCCCGCCACTGGCGGTCGGCCATGGCGATGGCGAGATGTATTTGGGCTCCGACGCCATCGCGCTCGCTCCATTCACCAATTCGATCACCTATCTCGAGGACGGCGACTGGGCGGTGGTGCGCCGCGAGAGCGTCGCCATCTTCGACATCGACGGCAAGAAAGTCGACCGCAAGCGCCAGCAGTCGCTGTCGACCAGCTTCATGGTCGACAAGGGCAACCGCCGCCATTTCATGGAAAAGGAAATCCATGAGCAGCCCGAAGTGATCTCGCACACACTGGCGCACTACGTCGATTTCGTCTCCGGCGTCTCCAAGCCGCTCGACCTGCCATTCGATTTCGCCAAGATCGGCCGCCTGGCTATCTCCGCCTGCGGCACTGCGTATCTCGCCGGCCTGATCGGCAAATACTGGTTCGAGCGCTATGCTCGGCTGCCGGTCGATATCGATGTCGCGTCGGAATTCCGTTACCGCGAGATGCCGCTGTCGGCCAGCGATGCCGCCTTCTTCATCTCGCAGTCCGGCGAGACCGCCGATAC
This sequence comes from Mesorhizobium sp. B2-5-4, assembly GCF_006441095.1. Lineage (NCBI taxonomy): Bacteria > Pseudomonadati > Pseudomonadota > Alphaproteobacteria > Hyphomicrobiales > Phyllobacteriaceae > Mesorhizobium > Mesorhizobium sp. B2-5-4. Next base: position 80,344 of record NZ_VFUR01000011.1, read on the forward strand.
GCTGGCTTCGCTGCGCTATTGCCGCAAGGCCGGCATGAAGATCGGCGCGGTCGTCAATGTGCGGGAATCGACCATGGCGCGCGAATCCGACGTCGTGCTGCCGACGCTGGCGGGGCCTGAGATCGGCGTCGCTTCGACCAAGGCTTTCACCTGTCAGTTGTCTGTGCTCGCGTCGCTTGCCGTGCGCGCCGGCGTGGCGCGCGGGGCGATCTCGAAGGAGCAAGAGAAAACATTGGTGCGGGAGCTCTCCGAAGCGCCGCGCTATGCCAACCAGGTGCTGAAGCTCGAACAACAGATCGAACGGATCGCGCGGGAGCTGTCTCGCTACAAGGACGTGCTCTATCTCGGACGCGACACCAATTTCCCGCTGGCCATGGAAGGCGCGCTGAAGCTCAAGGAAATCTCCTACATCCATGCCGAAGGCTATGCCGCGGGTGAGCTGAAGCACGGGCCGATCGCGCTGATCGACGAGAACATGCCGGTGATCGTGATTGCGCCGCACGATCGCATCTTCGAAAAGACCGTGTCCAACATGCAGGAAGTGGCGGCGCGTGGCGGCAAGATCATCTTGATCACCGACGCCAAGGGCGCGGCACAGGTGAGCGTGAAGACGATGGAGACCATCGTGCTTCCGGATGTGCCGGAAATCATCTCGCCCATCATCTACGCGCTGCCGATCCAGATGCTTGCGTATTTCGCCGCCGTGTTCATGGGCACCGATGTCGATCAGCCGCGCAATCTGGCGAAATCGGTGACGGTGGAGTAGGCGCCTACAAACAGGCGCGTTTAAAAACTTCGCAGTTCCAAAGCGCCTTCCGGTTCACTAATGTCGCGCCGCAACCCGTGCCCGGTGAACCATGTCAGACGCTTCGAAGACTTCCGGCATGACCCGGCTGAGGAACTATTTCCTCACGGGCTTCATCGTCTGCGCGCCGCTGGCGATCACCGCCTATATCGCCTGGTCCTTCATCGGCTGGGTCGATTCCTGGGTCAAACCCTATATTCCGGCGCGCTACAGTCCCGACAGCTATCTGCCGTTCCCGGTTCCGGGGTTCGGGCTGATCGTCGCGCTCATCCTGATCACGCTGATCGGCTTCCTGACGGCCAACATTGTCGGCCGCGCCATCGTCGGCTTTGGCGAGCGCCTGCTTGGCCGCATGCCCCTGGTGCGCGGCATCTATGGCTCGCTGAAGCAGATTTTCGAGACCGTGCTGTCGAATAAGGGCGACATGTTCCGTCAAGTTGGGCTGGTCGAATATCCACGCAAAGGCGTGTGGTCGCTGGTGTTTGTCGCCAGCGAGAAGGAAACCGAGATCAACCAGAAGCTCGACCAGGAAGGCGATCCACTGATTGCGGTGTTCATGCCGTGCACGCCGAACCCGACGACCGGTTTCCTGATGTATGTTCTGAAGTCGGATATCGTGCCGCTCGACATGACCATCGAGGACGGCGCCAAGCTGATCGTGTCGGCCGGGTTGGTGGCCCCCGAGGTGAAGACGAAATTGGTGACGCTGAACGGTGAGCCGATCAACGGAACCTTGGCCAATCCGCCGCTAGGGCCTCATCCGGCGCGCAGGAGCCGCACGGCCTCGTCGCGGCCGAACAAATAGAGCAGGAGCCGCAGCGCCTCGCCGCGATCCGATTGCAGTTCGGGGTCCCGCGATAGGATCAGCCTGGCGTCGTCTCGGGCGGCCTCCAGCAGATCGGCATGCACCTCGATGCGCGCCACCTGGAAACCAGGCGTGCCGGACTGGCGGGTACCGAGCAATTCGCCTTCGCCGCGCAGTTTCAGATCCTCTTCGGCGATCAGGAAGCCGTCCTCGGTCTCGCGCATCACCGACAGCCGGCGTTTGGCGGTCTCGCCAAGCGGGTCCTTGTAGAGCAGCACGCAGGAAGAGGGCTTGTCGCCGCGTCCGACCCGGCCGCGCAACTGGTGCAACTGGGCGAGCCCGAAGCGTTCGGCATGCTCGATGACCATGATCGTGGCGTCAGGAACATCGACGCCGACTTCGATGACCGTGGTGGCGATCAGGATGCGCGTCTCGCCTTGCTTGAAGGCATGCATCGCCTCGTCCTTCTCGGCACCCTTCATGCGGCCATGGACAAGGCCGATGCGATCGCCGAACAGCGGCTTCAGCGAAGCGAAACGATCCTCGGCCGACATTAGCTTGATTTCTTCGGATTCCTCGACCAGCGGGCAAATCCAGTAGATCTTCTGGCCATCCGCGACGGCATCGAGCATGCGGCCGACCAGCTCGTCGAGCCGTTCGAGCGGCAGCGTGACGGTGCGGATCGGCTGACGGCCGGCGGGTTTTTCCGTCAGCTTCGAGACATCCATGTCGCCGAAGGCGGTCAGCACCAGCGTGCGCGGGATCGGGGTCGCGGTCATCACCAGCATGTCGGGCGCGTCGCCCTTGGCGGTGATGGCAAGCCGCTGATGAACGCCGAAGCGATGCTGCTCATCGATGACGGCCAGGACCAGATCGTGGAAGCTGACCGTTTCCTGAAACAGCGCGTGGGTGCCGACGATGATATCGATCTCGCCGCTGGCAAGACCAGCCAGTGTTTCGGCTCGCTCGCGGCCCTTTTCACGACCGGTCAGGATGGCGACGCGCAAGCCGACCTTGGCTGCAAGCGGGGTGATCGTCGCCAGATGTTGGCGCGCCAGGATTTCGGTCGGCGCCATCAGCGCCGCCTGGCCGCCGGCCTCGACGGCGCGTGCCATGGCCAACAAAGCCACGACCGTCTTGCCCGAACCGACATCGCCTTGCAGCAGCCGCAGCATGCGCTCTGGATCGGCGAGATCGGCGTTGATTTCGGCGAGCGCGAATTCCTGCGAGGGAGTGAGCGAATAGGGCAGGGCCGCGCGCAGCTCCTCGACGATGCGGCCATCGCCGACGAGAGGGCGGCCTGACAGGCGTCGCACCTTTGCCCGCACCAGGGCCAGCGAGACCTGGCCGGCGAGCAATTCATCATAGGCGAGGCGGCGCCATGCAGCCCCTTCGACCGCGACATCGAGCGGATCGCCGGGATAATGGATACGGGTCAGCGCGTTGCCAACGGACGGAAAGCTCTGGCGGCGCATGAAGGCATCATCCTGCCATTCCGGCAGGTCCGGCAGGCGGCCGAGCGCCTGGCCGATCGCACGGCGCAGCACCTTGCCGGATAGCCCCGCGGTCAGCGGATAGACCGGCTCGACCAGCGGCAGGTTCTCGGCTTCGCCGGCGAGTGCGATATGGTCGGGATGGACCATGGTCGGGCGTCCGTTGAACCATTCCATACGGCCTGACACCACGACATGCTCGCCGACAGGCATTGCCTTTTCGAGATAGGCGGCATGGGCATGGAAGAAGGTCAGGCCGATTTCGCCGGTATCGTCATGGGCGTAGACCCGGTAGGGCACCGACCTGTTGCCGCGCGGCGGCGGCTGGTGGCGGTCTATGCGCAGCTCGAGCGTCACGATGGCGCCTTCGGCCGCGAGGGCGATGCCAGGCCGATTGCGGCGGTCGATGACGGTGTGGGGCAGCACGAACAGGAGGTCACCGGCGCGCGCGGCGCGATCGCCGAGGTCGGCCGCCACGACCTTCTCGATCAACGCACCGACCTTCGGCCCGACGCCGGCAAGCGAGGTGATCGGGACAAACAGGGGATCGAGTATGGAAGGACGCATGATGTCAGCTTATGTCGCGATGGCCGCAGCGCAAAGGCTGACACCGCCCACTATCCACGCTATATGCGCCGCTTGAAGCGAGGATGCGGCACAATGACCGGAACGAAACGATCAAGCGAGGGGCTGGACGCCCACCGCCGCAAGCTGTTGTTCCGCTCCTGGCATCGCGGCCTACGCGAGATGGACCTCATCCTCGGCACCTTCGCCGATGCCGAGATCGGCACCTTGACCGCCGAGGAAATCGACCAATATGAGAAGCTCCTCGATATTGCCGACACAGAATTCCTGCCGCTGGTCACGGGCGAACGCCCGGTGCCGGCGGAGATCGACTGTGCCGTCCTGCAAAAAATCCTGGCGTCACGCCGGACCATGACATTCTGAACAAAAGCAATTCCAGGAAAAGTGCGAAGCGGTTTTCCGTTCGGAATTGCGATAAACAAGACCGTGATTTGATGGCTCTCATCCCCACCATTGGCTTGCCGAAGGGCCGCGCCGGCCAGTTCATCGTCGACGGTGTCGCCGACGGCTACGAGGCCTTCGCGCTGGTACAGACGGCACTCGAAATCGCACCCGACAAGCCGGTGCTGTTCGTGGCCCGCGACGGCCAGCGCTTGCCTTCCATCGTCGAGGCGCTGTCCTTCGTCGCGCCCGGGCTGCCTGTGCTGGAACTGCCTGCCTGGGACTGCCTGCCATACGACCGTGTGTCGCCCGGTTCCGATGCCGCCGCCAAGCGCCTCGATGCACTGACCGCCATGATCGCGCTGGCGAAGAAACCGCACCGTGCCGTCATTCTCACCACCGCCAACGCGCTGCTGCAGCGCATTCCGCCCGCTGAGCTTGTCGAGGCGCAGACCTTCCACGCCAGACCCGGCAACCAGATCGACATGAATGCGCTGATCGCACGGCTGGAGACGTCGGGATTCGAGCGGGTGCCGACCGTGCGCGGCATCGGCGAATTCGCGGTGCGCGGCGGCATTCTCGACCTCTTCGCACCCGGTTGGACCGAGGCGCTGCGGCTTGATTTCTTCGGCGACACGCTGGAATCGATCCGCGTCTTCGACGCTGCCACGCAGCGCACCACCGGTCAGCGGAAGTCGATGGCGCTGCAGGCGATGAGCGAAGTGGCGCTGACGCCGGAAACCATCAGCCGCTTCCGCCGCTCCTATATCGAGGCTTTCGGCGCACCCCAGCGTGACGACGGACTCTATGCGGCGGTCAGCGAAGGCCGGCGCTTCGCCGGCATGGAGCATTGGCTGCCGTTCTTCTACGACCGGCTGGAGACGGTGTTCGATTACCTGCCCGACGCACCCGTGGTTTTCGACCATCTGGCGCATGAGGCGCTGGCCGAGCGCCATACGCTGATCCTCGATCACTACGAGGCGCGCAAAAAGCAGGCTGACGCGGCGCTCAAGGATGCGGTTCCCTACAAGCCGGTGGCGCCGGATCTGCTCTATCTCTCGCCGGAGAATCTGAAGGCTTCGCTTGGCGGGCGCGAAGACATCGACTTTACCGTGTTCGACGCGCCGGACCTGGGGAACAAGAAAGTCTTCCACGCCGGCTCGCGCCAGGGCCGCAGCTTCGTCGAGGAGCGAGCCGATCCGAACGTCAATGTGTTCGATGTGGTCGTCCGACACATAGCCGACGAGCGCGCGGCGCGCCGCCGCGTCGTCATCGCCGGCTGGACCGAGGGCTCCCTCGACCGGCTTGGCCAGATCCTGGCCGAGCACCATCTCGGCAATCTCAAGCAGGTCGAGACGTTGGTGGAGGCCGACCAGCTCGAGCCGGGACAGGCCGCATTGGCGGTTTTGCCGCTGGAATCCGGCTTTGAGACTGAAAAGCTGGTCGTCGTCGCCGAACAGGACATTCTGGGCGACCGGCTGATCCGCCGTTCGAAGCGCAAGAAGCGCGCGTCCGACTTCATCGCCGAAGCCTCGGCCTTGTCGGCCGGCGATATTGTCGTCCATGCCGACCATGGCATTGGCCGTTTCATCGGCCTGCGCACCATCGAAGCGGTCGGCGCGCCGCATGACTGCCTGGAAATCCACTATGCCGGCGACGACCGGCTGTTCCTGCCGGTGGAAAACATCGAGCTGCTGTCGCGCTACGGCTCCGACACGGCCGAGGCTACGCTGGACAAGCTGGGCGGCGGCGCCTGGCAGTCGCGCAAGGCGAAGCTGAAGCGGCGCCTGCTCGACATGGCCGGACAACTGATCCGCATCGCCGCCGAGCGTCAGATGCGCGCCGCACCGGCGCTGGTGCCGGCCGAAGGCCTCTACGACGAGTTTGCCGCCCGCTTCCCTTACGAGGAAACCGACGACCAGCAGACGGCCATCGACTCGGTGCGCGGCGACCTTGGCGCCGGCAAGCCGATGGACCGGCTGATCTGCGGCGACGTCGGCTTTGGCAAAACTGAAGTGGCGCTGCGCGGCGCCTTCATCACGGCGATGGAAGGGTTTCAGGTCGCGGTGGTGGTGCCGACGACGCTGTTGTCGCGCCAGCATTTCAAGACATTCTCGCAGCGTTTCTCAGGGCTTCCCATTCGTGTCGCCCAGGCCTCGCGGCTGGTCGGTGCCAAGGATCTGGCCGAGACCAAGAAGGGCATCGCCGAAGGGCAGGTCGATATCGTTATCGGCACCCATGCGCTGCTCGGTTCCGCCATCTCGTTCAAGAATCTCGGCCTGCTGATTATTGACGAGGAGCAGCATTTTGGCGTCAAGCACAAGGAGCGGCTGAAAGACCTGAAGACCGGCGTCCATGTGCTGACGCTGTCGGCGACGCCGATCCCGCGCACGCTGCAGCTGGCGCTGACGGGCGTGCGCGAACTGTCGCTCATCGCCACGCCGCCGGTCGACCGCATGGCGGTGCGCACCTTCATCTCGCCGTTCGATCCGTTGGTGATTCGCGAGACGCTGCTGCGTGAGCGTTACCGTGGCGGGCATTCTTTCTATGTCGTGCCTCGTATCAGCGATCTGGCGGAAATCCATGATTTCCTGAAGGAATCCGTTCCCGAACTGAAAGTGGCGGTGGCCCACGGCCAGATGCCGCCGGGCGAACTCGACGACATCATGAACGCCTTTTATGACGGCCAGTACGACGTGCTTCTATCGACCACAATCGTCGAATCCGGCCTCGATATCCCGACCGCCAACACGCTGATCATCCATCGCGCCGACATGTTCGGCCTGTCGCAGCTCTATCAGCTGCGCGGCCGCGTCGGGCGCTCGAAGGTGCGCGCCTATGCGCTGTTCACCCTGCCGGCCAACCGCAAGCTGACCGACACCGCCGAGCGCCGTCTGAAGGTACTGCAATCGCTCGACACGCTGGGCGCCGGCTTCCAGCTCGCCAGCCATGACCTTGACATCAGGGGCGCCGGCAATCTTCTCGGCGAGGAACAGTCCGGGCACATCAAGGAGGTCGGCTTCGAGCTCTACCAGCAGATGCTGGAGGAGGCGGTGGCCGAGGTGAAGGATTCCGGCGAGGTCCAGGATGGCGGCTGGTCGCCGCAGATCGCCGTCGGCACCGCCGTGATGATCCCGGAAGGCTACGTGCCGGACCTGCAGCTCAGGCTGGCGCTCTACCGCCGTCTCGGCGATCTCGAAAACACCGAGGAAATCGACGCCTTCGGCGCCGAGCTGATCGACCGTTTCGGCCCGCTGCCGGAGGAGGTGAAACATCTCCTCAAGATCGTCTTCATCAAGGCGCTCTGCCGCAAGGCCAATGTCGAGAAGCTCGATGCGGGGCCGAAGGGCGTCGTCATCCATTTCCGCAAGCGCGAATTTTCGAACCCCGTCGGACTGGTCAAGTATATTGGTGAGCAGGGTTCGCTGGCCAAGATCCGGGCCGACCAGAGCGTGGTCTTCATCCGCGACTGGCCGACGGCGGAGAAGCGTCTGGCGGGCTCGGCTGTCGTCATGACGCAACTGGCGAAGTTGGCTGAGAAGACGGCCTGATCTCGCCTTTCGGGGCGTCCCGGGGGCGTCAAGCCATTCGCCAGCACCGAAATTCCGGTCTAGAATAGGAAATCGGCTTCGTGTATGGAGCCGCCACCCCATTTAGGGGCTGGAAATGGCGGGCAAGGTGTTCGCCGGAAAGAGCGTTGGGTGCAGCGATGACGAAATGGTCGCCGAATTCGTGGAGAGCAAAGCCGATCAAACAGGTTCCCGCTTATCCGGACCTTGCGGCGCTGAAGAACACGGAAGCCCAACTCGCCACCTTTCCGCCGCTGGTCTTCGCCGGCGAGGCGCGCAAGCTGAAGAAGCAGCTGGCGACTGTTGCCGCCGGGGAAGCCTTCCTGCTCCAGGGCGGCGACTGCGCCGAGAGTTTTGCCGAACATGGCGCGGACAACATCCGCGACTTCTTCCGCGTCTTCCTGCAGATGTCGGTCGTGCTGACCTTCGCCGGTGCGCAGCCAGTGGTGAAGGTTGGCCGCGTCGCCGGCCAGTTCGCCAAGCCGCGCTCGTCCGACAACGAGATCAAGGGCGAGGTGACGCTGCCGAGCTATCGCGGCGACATCATCAATGGCATCGAATTCGACGCGAAATCACGCATTCCCGATCCTGCCCGCCAGGAAATGGCTTATCGTCAGTCGGCGGCGACGCTCAATCTTCTGCGTGCCTTCGCGCAGGGCGGCTATGCCAACCTGGAGAATGTGCATCGCTGGATGCTCGGCTTCGTCTCCGACAGCCCGCAGGGCGAGAAATACGAATCGCTTGCCAACCGCATCACCGAGACCATGGATTTCATGCGCGCCGTCGGCATTACGTCGGAAACCAATTTCGCGCTGCGTGAAACCGACTTCTACACCAGCCACGAGGCGCTGCTGCTCGGCTACGAGGAGGCGCTGACCCGTGTGGATTCGACCTCCGGCGACTGGTACGCCACGTCGGGCCATATGATCTGGATCGGCGACCGCACGCGCCAACCCGATCACGCGCACGTCGAATATTGCCGCGGCATCAAGAACCCGCTCGGCCTGAAATGCGGTCCGTCGCTGACGCCGGACGGCCTGCTGGAACTGATCGATCTGTTGAACCCCGAGAATGAGCCGGGGCGATTGACGCTGATCGCCCGCTTCGGTTCGGACAAGGTTGCCGACCATCTGCCGAAGCTGGTGCGCGCGGTGCAGAAGGAAGGCCGCAGCGTGGTCTGGTCGTCGGACCCGATGCACGGCAACACGATCGAAGCGGCCGGCTACAAGACGCGGCCCTTCGACCGCATCCTGAAGGAGGTGCAGACCTTCTTCGAGGTGCACCGCGCCGAAGGCACTCATCCAGGCGGCATCCATGTCGAGATGACCGGCAAGAACGTCACCGAATGCACCGGTGGCGCGCGCGCCATCACGGCCGAGGAGTTGCAGGACCGCTACCACACCCATTGCGATCCGCGCCTCAATGCCGACCAGGCAATCGAACTGGCGTTCCTGGTCTCGGACCTGTTGAAGAAGAGCCATCCGGTGCAGCACAAGCAGGTCGCGAACGGCTGAGCCGGATCAATTGGATCGATAAAGCAAAGGCGCCTGGGAAACCCGGCGCCTTTTCCGTTTTCATCTTTTGCCTCCGACAGTGCCGGTGCAACCGCAAAAGCTTCAGTCTTGCTTGTAGAGCAGCCAGCTCTTGCCGGCGCGCCCTGCCATGGCCGAATGCCTGGTAACGCGGTTGCGGCCACTGACTTTCGAGCGATAGAGCGCCCGATCCGCCTTGGTGTAGAGGTCCTCGGGGCCTTCGGCCTCGGACGCCATGCAGATACCCATCGATACCGTCACCGTGCCGTAATTCATGCCGGTCTGGCTGCTGGTGAACGGCGTCTGCTCGATCAGGGCGCGAATGCGTTCCGCGATCTCGTAGGTTGCGTCCTCGCTGGCGCCCTCGATGATCAGCGCGAACTCCTCGCCGCCGGTGCGGGCGACGAACATGTCGCCACGAATGCTGGTCTGGAAAATCTCGGCGATGATCTGGATGATCTTGTCGCCGACAGGATGGCCGTAGCGGTCGTTGATGTCCTTGAACCGATCGATGTCGACGAGGATCAGGGCATTGAACAGGATACCCTTGTTGCTGTTGTAGATCCTGGTGATTTCCTTGTCGAAGGCGCGGCGGTTCCAGATCTTGGTCAACGGATCCGTGTCGGCCAGCCGCTTGTATTCCTCGAGCTTCGACTTGACGCTCTCGAGTTCTGCCGTCTTGTCGCTGAGCGTCGAGGCGATCTGCCGGCCGTGATCGATCGTCGAATTGGTCGCGATGGTCATTGCGTTGGCGATCTTTTGCAGAAGGTCCTGAGAGAGAAGGCTGCGGTTGCTCAGGCCGCTTGATGTCTCATCGAGGATCCTGCCGTATTTTTCGATGTGGCTGCGCTCGCTGCGCAGGAGCGACGCGACCTCCTCGAGTTCTCGGGCGATGACATCTCTGGCATGCTCGACAATGCCGGGACCATGGTTATGGGCGAAGAAGATGCGCCCGATCTGATCGAGTTCGTCCTGCGTCGGCCGGTTGCTCAACGACACGACGGCGAGGCTGAGCTCGCGATTGGTGCCGCTCAAGGCCTCATAGAAAATCTCGTAGTTGCGTGGCAGGCCGAGTACGCCAAGCTGGCGCATGGTCGCGACAACGGTGGTTGCGATATCGGTGCTTCGTTCGGTCGAGACTGCTGCCGGCTGCATATCTGATTCACTCTTCCCCTCGGATCCCGACGCAGAATTCGCGGGTCCATTGATCGCCGACCTGGGGAGCGCTACCCAATGCTCCAGAACATCTTGCGAAGAGGCGCGGCCCCATCCGCACCCTTCGCTTGTGAGATCATAGTTGCGTCGGCGCTAAAGTTTCCTTAATTCGCACGACTTCCACAGGTTTTCTCTAGCTGTGACTGTACGCGCGTAAAGTTTTGCATCGCGATCCCGGGATAACACCCTATTTGGCGCTTTGAATTTGAAACTGCTGCAAATGAAACTGAATTTCGAATTCGTTACGCCAATCGATGTCGTATTTGCTTGCGCGTAACCACCGCGAAGCTGGAATCTTGACAGTGATGCCGGACGAAGTTTCTTCGAGGAGTGCGGAAATGAGCGACAACCACCATGGATCATGTCTGTGCGGAGCGGTCCGCTTCCGGACAAGTGGGACGTTGCGTGGCGTTGTCTACTGCCATTGTTCGCAATGCCGCAAACAGAGCGGGCATTTCTATGCAGCGACCAATGTTGCCGACCCCGACATCGTGATCGACGGTACGGAAAGCATCACCTGGTACGAGGCTTCTTCCTTTGCCAAGCGCGGCTTTTGCAAGACATGCGGCTCGCTGCTGTTCTGGAAGCCACGGGACGAGGCTTATACCTCGGTTCTGGCGGGATCGTTCGACACGCCGACAGCGCTCAAGGGCGAATGCCATATCTTCGTCGGCGACAAAGGCGACTACTATTCGATCGACGACGGCCTGCCGCAGTTTGAAAAGTCGACGCCATCCATACCGGTCGCTGAATGAAATTTGGACGATCAGCCTTATTCCATTGATCGGGGCATTGCTTTATCCCGGGCCGGTGATTCCGAGAGGGGCCTTGGCATGCAGCGGCTGATCGATGCATTTATCAATTCGGTGCGGGCATTTCGCAAGCTTGCGGTCAGCGAGAAGGCTTTCCAGCAGGAACTGATGCTGCTGGTGCTGGCGTTGCCCGCTGGCTGGTTCGTTTCGGTGTCGTGGCGTGGTTACGCGCTGCTGATCGGCGCGGTGCTCCTCTTGATCATGGTCGAAGTTCTGAACACCGGCATCGAGGCGGCGTGCGACGCAATTTCTCGTGAGTTCCATATCGACATCCAGCTCGCCAAGGATTGCGGCTCGCTGGCGGTGCTGATTTCAGTCGTGATTGCCGGCGGCGTCTGGGGCATCGCTCTCATCGAGCGCATAGCGGGGGTGCAGATCTGAAACTTTGATCCCTGTATGACAGTCACCAAAGGAGACCGTCATGGCAGAGGTCACGAATTCCTCGCTTCTCGAACGGCTGGGCCTGCCGGAAGACCTGCGCTGGCTGGCCGAAAAGTATCCGCGCGAGAACTGGCAGGCCCACGCCAACATTCATGGCATGGCCAATATGTGGCTGCAGCGGCACGACATGTTCCGCGAACTCGGCGGCATGCTCGGCGTCGGCATTGGCAACTATCGCGAAGGCAGACTGACGGCCCCCGATTTCGCGCGCTGGTTCGCGCCGCGCCTCAACCATTTTCTCGGGCATCTCGACGGCCACCACAATGTCGAGGATTACCAATATTTCCCGGCTTTCACCAAGGCGGAGCCCCGTCTGAAACGTGGCTTCGACATTCTCGATGCCGATCACCACACGATCCACGAAGGACTGGAGCGCAACGCCGAGGCAGCGAATGCCTTCATCCGTACACTTCAGGAGAGTGAGGACAAGCAGCGCTTCGCCGCCGATGCTTATGCCGACGAAAACAGCCGACTGATCGCAATGCTGACCCGGCATCTCGCCGATGAGGAGGATCTGATCATCCCGCTCATTCTCGATCGGGGTGATCAGGGGCTCGGCATCGACTAGTCAGGTCAAAACTCCTTGGCGCGTTCCCGCTTGGCGATGTGGCGGGCGACAAGCCATGCAAGCACGGCCACGGCAAGGCCGATGCCAAGCCCGACGAACAACCGCTCGTGGCGCATCAGCGCCTGGCCAACCAATTCTTCGGCCCCCAATCCGAAGACATAACCGATCGTGCTGAACAGCACCGCCCAGATCACCGATGAGATGGCGTTGAGGATAACGAAGCGCGGCGCCGCTATGGTCGAAAGGCCGGCCGCCACGCCGCCGACCAGGCGCATGCCGTAGACGTAGCGGTTCGACAGCACGAAGATGTTGGGATGAGTGTTGAGCAGGCGGTAGGCGCGGCGAAAGCCGGGCCGCCGGCGCAGCCTGACGACATGGCGATTGTCGGCGAAACTCCTGCCGAGGGTGAAGAAGAAGGTGTCGCCGGCGAAGGCACCCAGCGCTGCCGCGACAAAGGCATGCCACAGTACGAAAACATGCTGCTGAGCGAAGAAGCCACCCAGGATTGCGGCACTTTCGCCTTCGGCCACGCAGCCGAGAAAAACCGCCAGCAACCCGTATTGTTCAATGAAATGGTGGATCGCGTCGGTCATGAAGCTGACTGCTGTGACAGTCTTTCATCGATCCGCTTGACCATTTCCGCCAGCCGCACGATCTCGTCGCGCATGCCGATGATCTCGCTGTGGCGCAGTTCGTCCAGTTTCTCATGCAGCGCCATGATCTCGATCTCGGCCTTCAGATTGACCTCGTAGTCATGGGCGGCATCGATGCGGTCGCGCTCGGTCTGGCGGTTCTGCGCCATCATGATCACCGGCGCCTGCAGGGCGGCGACCATCGACAGCACCAGGTTGAGGAAGATGAAGGGGTAGGGGTCGAACGCATCGCGCGACAACAGCCAGACATTGCCTGATGTCCACACGATCAGGAAGGCGACGAAGGTCAGGATGAACGACCAGGAGCCACCGATGCGGGCTATCGTATCGGCAAGGCGGTCGCCAAAGGTCTGGTGGAAGGCCACGGCCTTGTTGGTGTCCCTGGTGATGGTGGTACGCTCGATGGTGCTTTGCAGCACCCGGCTCTCCAGCTGGCTCAGCCCATCCGGCTTTCGCCTCAGCCAGCGGTTCGCCAGATCGTCGATCGTCCTGTTCATGGTCGTCTCCAAGCGCTTTGCTGCGCTAGAGGTAGAGGCTGCCGGCCCGGGCGGGAAGTGCTAGATTGAGGCGAAACGAGGGGGACCGATGGCCGACTTCAAAAAAATTCGTGCTCGCGCGGCAAATCGCAAGGGCGGTGAGGCGGAACTGACCTCCCTGTTGGGGCCGATGCCCGACAATGCGGTGGTGGCCGACATCACCGATGACCGTATCCTCTCGACGATGGCCGAGCGCGTCTTCGCAGCCGGCTTCGTCTGGCGGGTCATCGAGCAGAAATGGCCTGGATTCGAAGAGGCGTTCCTGCGCTTCGAGCCCAAGCGGCTGTTGTTCCAGCCTGACGATTTCTGGTACGACCTGGCTTTGGATCAACGCATCGTGCGCAATCCGCAGAAGATCAAATCCGTTCGCGACAACGCCGCTTTCGTTGAACGCGTGTCCAGGGAACATGGCGGCTTCGGCAATTTTCTCGCCGAATGGCCCGCCGACGACCAGATCGGGCTGATGGCCTATCTGGGCAAGCATGGCAGCCGGCTCGGCGGCAACACCGGCCAGTATTTCCTGCGCTGGCTGGGCTGGGATGCTTTCGTCATTTCGGCCGACATGGCGGCCGCACTTCGCGACGCGGGCCTCGACATCGCCGAAAATCCGACATCGAAGAAAGACCTCAACAAAGTCCAGATCCAGATCAACCGATGGGCTGACGAGACAGGCCTGCCGCGCCGGCACATCTCGCGCATCCTGGCGATGTCGATCGGCGAAAACCACTCTCCGCAATCGTTGCGCGACTATATGGGCGACGATTGACGGTCTGAATTGGTCCAAACGAACGCCATTGCGAGGTGAATTCCGCCGCGCTAAGTCAGCAGCATGACCAAGAAGCTCGACATACTGCGTATCGCCATCGCCCAGCTCAACCCGACCGTCGGTGACGTCGCCGGCAACCTCGCCAAGGCACGCGAGGCGAGGGCGGATGCCGCCCGCCAGGGCGCCGATCTCGTGCTCTATACCGAGCTTTTTCTTGCTGGCTATCCGCCGGAGGATCTGGTGCTGAAGCCGGCCTTCCTCAGGGCATGCGAGCGCGCCGCCGAGGACTTTGCCGCCGATACCGCCGACGGCGGTCCGGGCGTCATCATCGGCACGCCGCTGAAGCGCAAGAGCGGCACGCATAATTCCATCGTCTTCGCCGATGGCGGCAAGATCATCGCCGAACGCTACAAGCTCGACCTGCCGAATTACGGCGAGTTCGACGAGAAGCGCGTCTTCCAGGCAGGGCCCGAGATCCAGGGACCGGTCAACTTCCGCGGCGTGCGCATAGGCATACCGATCTGCGAGGACATCTGGGGCGAGGTCGGCATCTGCGAGACGCTGGCCGAAAGCGGCGCGGAAATCCTGCTGGTGCCGAACGGTTCGCCCTACTATCGCGCCAAGATCGACGTTCGCCACCAGGTCGTTATCAAACAGGTCATCGAATGCGGATTGCCGATGATCTATGCCAACCAGCTCGGCGGTCAGGACGAGCTGATCTTCGACGGCGCCTCCTTCGCCATCGGGGCGGACAAGACGCTTGCCTTCCAGATGAGCCAGTTCGAGGACGCGGTCGACGTCACCATCTGGAAACGTACGGATGACGGCTGGGTCTGCTCGCAAGGACCGATGTCGAAAATCCCGGACAAGGAGGAGGCCGACTACCGCGCCTGCATGCTCGGCCTGCGCGACTACGTCAACAAGAACGGCTTCAAGAATGTGGTGCTCGGTCTGTCCGGCGGCATCGATTCGGCGATCTGTGCCGCCCTTGCGGTCGATGCGCTCGGCGAGGAGCGGCTGCGTGCCGTCATGATGCCTTATCGCTACACCTCGAAGGATTCGCTTAGGGATGCCGAGGACTGCGCCCGTGCGCTCGGCTGCCGCTATGACATCGTGCCGATCTTCGAGCCGGTCGAAGGATTTTTGCACACGCTGACGCAGTTGTTCGAAGGCACCAAGGAAGGCATCACCGAGGAGAATTTGCAGAGCCGTGCGCGCGGCACCATCCTGATGGCGATCTCCAACAAATTCGGCTCCATGGTAGTGACCACGGGCAACAAGAGCGAGATGTCGGTCGGCTACGCCACGCTCTATGGCGACATGAACGGCGGCTTCAATCCGATCAAGGACCTTTACAAGATGCAGGTCTATGCGCTGTCGCGCTGGCGCAACAGTCATGTACCGCCGGGCGCGCTCGGACCTTCGGGCGAGGTGATCCCGAAGAACATCATCGACAAGGCGCCGTCGGCCGAATTGCGCGAGAACCAGACAGACCAGGATTCGCTGCCGCCCTATCCGGTGCTGGACGATATTCTGGAATGCCTGGTCGAGAACGAAATGGGCGTCGACGACATCGTCGCGCGTGGCCACGACCGGGCGACGGTAACGCGCATCGAACATCTGCTCTACATCGCCGAATACAAGCGCCGGCAGGCGGCACCGGGTGTGAAGATCACCAGGAAGAATTTTGGCCGCGACCGCCGCTATCCCATCACCAACCGTTTCAGGGATGGTGGATAGGCGTCTTTTCGCTTGCTGAGCGAGAGTGCGCGATGCTGCGGACGCAAGCATGGCGACTGTCGCGGATCGATTTCCGGGCGACCTCCGGCCTGTTGATGGCCTGCCGGGTGAAAACCATGCGGCGACGATAGACACAGGTCCGACTGTTGCAAAATCGCCTCATCGGCTGGATCAGAAGTGCTTTTGGCCATGGCTTGCCTTGGCGAACGATTGAAGCGTCCGTATAACGGCGTCTCCGCGATTCCCTTCAGGGAGGACCGAATGCCAGGATTTGACATCGTTATGCGAGGCCGCGAGGCCTAGGTCTGCGCCGGTGTTCCGAAGTATCGGAACCACACCGGACGCAGGAAAGGCATTTGCCGCTGCCGGTCGCCGCCCAAGGGCAGGCGACCAACCATAGCCGAACCTCCGCATTCAAGCGCAATTCGCTCCGGCGCGGTTTTTCAATTTTCGACCTTACTGGGATCGGGCTCGTTTGCGCCCGAATGACATCATGGCTCGTTTCAAGATCGATTTGCGCGCCAGCGCCTTTCGCAGCGTTCTTGGGTTCACGCTCATACATTGGCGGCGTCAGCCCTGGCGGCTCTCGCTGATCATGGGCGGTTTCCTGCTGTCGACGCTGGCCGACGTGCTGACACCGCTCTATTCCGGCCGGCTGGTCGGCGCCGTCGCCAGCAGCGCCGGCGCGGACGCCATTGCCTGGAATGCAGCGATGACGGCATTCTTGATTCTGATGGCGCTGGCGCTCACCGGGGTCGTGCTGCGCAACCTTGCCTTCATGGGTATCGTTGAGTTGACACTCAAGATGATGGCCGACATCGCGGCCGACGCCTTCCATCGCGTTCAGCGCTTTTCGACCGATTGGCATGCCAACAGTTTTGCCGGCTCGACCGTGCGCAAGGTGACGCGCGGCATGTGGGCGCTCGACCTGCTGAACGACACCATCCTGATCGCGCTGCTGCCGTCCGTTGTCATGCTCGCCGGCTCGACGCTGCTGCTCGGCTGGTTCTGGCCGCTGATGGGCGTGGTCGTCGCAGCCGGCTCGGTGCTGTTCATCATGGTGACGGCGATGCTGTCGCTCGGCTATGTCGCGCCGGCGGCAAGACTCGCCAACACCTGGGACACGCGTCTCGGTGGTTCGCTGGCCGACGCGGTGAGCTGCAACGCCGTGGTCAAGGGCTTTGGCGCCGAGGAGCGCGAGGAGCGCCGCCTCGCCAGGGTGGTTGCCAAATGGCGCGCCCGCACACGGCGCACCTGGGTGCGCGGCACCATCAACGGCACCACGCAAGGGGCGCTGCTGCTGGTCCTGCGCGCCGCGGTGATCGGCTTGGCGCTGATGCTGTGGTCGTGGGGGCAGGCGAGCGCCGGCGATGTCGCCTTTGTGCTGACCTCGTTCTTCGTGCTGCAAGGCTATTTGCGCGATATCGGCACGCATATCCGCAATTTGCAGCGTTCAATCAACGACATGGAGGAATTGGTCGATTTCCAGTCGGAACCGCTCGGTATCGAAGATCGGCCCGGCGCCGGACCGATTGCCATCACGCAGGGTCACATTGCCTTCGACAACGTCACCTTCCACTACGGCAATCACCGGTCGCCGCTCTACCGCGACTTTTCGGTCGACATCGCGCCAGGCGAACGTGTCGGGCTCGTCGGTCACTCGGGTTCGGGCAAGACGACATTCGTTAAGCTCATCCAGCGGCTCTATGACGTTAACGCGGGAAAGATCGTGATCGATGGCCAGGATATCTCTCAGGTCGCCCAGGCGTCGCTGCGCGGCCAGATCGCCATCGTCCAGCAGGAACCGATCCTGTTCCACCGTTCGCTGGCCGAAAACGTCGCCTATAGCAGGCCAAGCGCCAGCCAGGAGGAGATCGAGCATGCCGCCAGGCTGGCGAGCGCGCACGACTTCATCGCCAACCTGCCGAAGGGCTATGGCACGCTGGTTGGCGAGCGTGGCGTGAAACTGTCGGGCGGCGAGCGCCAGCGCGTGGCCATCGCCCGCGCTTTCCTGGCCGATGCGCGCATCCTGATCCTGGACGAGGCGACGTCGAGCCTCGATTCGGAATCCGAGGTGCTGATCCAGCAGGCGATGGAACGGCTTATGGTCGGCCGCACGACGCTGGTCATCGCGCATCGGCTTTCGACGGTGAGGGCACTCGACAGGCTGCTGGTCTTCGATCGCGGCAAGATCGTCGAGGAAGGCTCGCATGACGAGTTGATCCGCCTGAAGGGCGGCATCTACCGCCGCCTGTTCGAGCGCCAGGCGCTGGAGCTGACCAAGGGCCTCGTCGACTGACCTGAGATGGCCTCCGGCTTTGGCCGGAGGCCATCCGGAGTGCCTATCACTTGGCGTATGCTGGCTGAGCGAACCTGCCAGTGAAGCCCTTTTCAGACGTCGATTTGCGACGTCTGTTTACGTTACCGACCGAAATTCGTTTCTCTACTTTTGGTTGTTGTATACCAAAGAAGCAATCTAAGCGGTCTCACAATGCGTCTTGATTCCGAAACTACCGGTGTGGAAAAGGTGGCTGCGCCATCGGTGCTGGAATCTCAGCACGGCTCGGTTCGGCCGCTTGCCGCCGAAGATCTCGAGCGCGTCGCCGCACTCTTCCTGACGAAGTTTCGCCGGCGTCGGCGTCACCTCCTCGATCGCGCGATCGCGGAAACGGCGGAGTATATGGGGAAGATCTATCTTGACCCTGCCGGCCAGTCCGGTGAGAGCAACGCTCTTGTCCAGATCAACCCGCAGGGCGATCTAGGTGGGTTCCTTGGCGTCCTGAAGGCCCGTTACGAGCTCAACGGAGCGACATTGAATGCGGCGATCATCGGTCCGTTCATGGCCGACCCTGGCGCCGATCACGGCTCGGCCGGACCGCAATTGCTGCGTGCCTTGCATCAAGGCGAATTCGATCTGCAGCTGACCGATTCGGCCAACCGGGTATCTCTGGCCTTCGCTCGTCCGATGAAATACCAACTCCTGCCGGTCCATTGTTTGGGATGGACCTATGTTTTCCGGCCGGCCGCGATGGCCGCCGCCGCATTGCACCGCAAATGGCCTCGCCTGCCTCGCCTAGCACTCGATCCCTGCGCGAGAGCATTCGACGTTCTCGCGAAACGAAGGTTCGAACCGCCCGTCCAGCATTTATCGTCGCAACGGGTCCATGCCGAGCCGATCAATGCCGGGCAATTTGCAGAGCGGCTGCCGACCCTCCTGTCCGATTATGCCCTTCGCCCGAGTTGGAAGGATGGCGAACTGCCCCGGCTGCTCGCACTGGCGACTGAGAAGCGGGCCGACGGCCCCCTTCATTTCGGCGGGACTTACGACGCGACGGGCAAAATGCTCGGTTGCTACGCCTTCTACGGTCAAGCCGGCGACATAGCGATCCTGTTGCAAATCCAGGCTTCCGGACACCACTGGGGCGCGACGCTGGAAGGCCTTGTCGCGGCTGCGCGGGATATGGGCTGCGTGGGTATCACCGGACAGACCCAGAGCAGGTTCATGCCTCACCTCTTCGGCTACAGGAATCTCTTCTTCCGTTATGCCGGGGGGACGATGGTCCGCTCGCGAATCCCCGATGTCACGGAAGCGGTCCGCTCCGGCGACATCGCTATCGGCGGGTTGATGGGCGACCGCTGGACCCGCCTCAGTTCCGACGACTTCGGCCGCTGATCGTCTTCAACGACCTTTTCGTCGACTCCGCCGGTTGGCTGCACCCTCTTATGGCGGTGCCGCCAGGCTGGCCGCCGCCATCCGCCGCTTGAGGCTGCCCGGCACGGTCTTTTCATTCCAGTCGCCATGTTCTATGTCTGCGGCACGGCGCGGGGGCGCGTCTTGTCAATCACAAAGGCATCCGGTACGCCCCGCTCATGACAGTTACCGTTCGTTTCGCCCCGTCACCAACCGGCCGCATCCATATCGGCAATGCGCGCACAGCTCTGTTCAACTGGCTGTTTGCCCTCAACAACAAGGGCCGCTTCATCCAGCGCTTCGACGACACCGACATCGCCCGCTCGAAGCAGGAATTCGCCGACGCCATCCTCTACGACCTGCACTGGCTGGGCATCTTCCCGGATGTCACCGATTATCAGTCGCGGCGCTTCGAAGTCTATGACGCTGCGGTCGAGCGGCTAAAGGCGGCGGGTGTTCTCTACGCCTGCTATGAAACGCCGGAAGAACTCGACCTCAGGCGCAAGGTGCGCCGCACGCGAGGCCTGCCGCCGGTCTATGGCCGCGAGGCATTGGCGCTGACGACAGAGCAGGTGGCCGAATATCAGGCCGACGGGCGCCGGCCCCATTGGCGTTTCCTGCTGCCCAATTTCTCCAGCGATCCGCGGCAGCCGGAGCGCACCGAGATCCACTGGGACGATCTGGTGCGTGGCGAGGAGACGGTGGATCTGGCTTCGCTGTCCGATCCGGTGCTGGTGCGTGAGGATGGCACCTATCTCTACACGCTGCCCTCCGTTGTCGACGACATCGAGATGGGCGTCAGCCACGTCATCCGCGGCGACGATCATGTCACGAACACCGGCGTGCAGATCGCCCTGTTCAAGGCGCTGGGTGCCGAGCCGCCGGTCTTCGGCCACCACAATCTCCTGACCACCGTCTCGGGCGAGGGGCTGTCGAAGCGCACCGGCGCACTTTCCATCGAGAGCCTGCGCGAAGACGGCATCGAGCCGATGGCCGTCGCTTCGCTGGCGGTGCTGGTCGGCACGTCGGAGAATGTCGCGGCCGCGCATGACCTGGCCGAACTTGCCGGCCATTTCGATCCGGCCGCGACCTCGAAATCGTCGTCCAAGTTCGATCCGGCCGAACTGTTCGTGCTCAACCGGGTGCTGCTGCAGCGTATGCCGTTCGACGAGGCGCGGGACCGGCTGATGGTGCTGGGTATTTCAGGCGAACACGCCGAACCGTTCTGGCTGGCGGTGCGCGGCAATATCGACCGGTTGGCCGATGCGGTTGCCTGGTGGCGTGTCCTGCGCGAAGGGCCGCAGGAGAAGCCCGAGTTTTCCGATGACGACCGCGATTTTCTGCATCAGGCACTCGATCTCCTGCCTGAGGAACCGTGGAACGGGACGGTCTGGAAGGATTGGACCGGCAAGATCAGGGAAGCGACCGGCCGCAAGGGCAAGGCGCTGTTCATGCCGCTCAGGCTTGCCCTTACTGGACTGCCTTCGGGGCCGGAGCTTGCAGATCTATTGCCGCTGATGGGTCGGGAAGGAACGATGGCCCGACGACCCTGACCTTGCGCTGTTCCGGAGGCAGGGCCGAAACCGGCGATGCCACCGGCTTGGCCGAAAGGCGCTTGATGGCTTCACGGTCGAGTCCGCCGTCTCTATTGGCCAGGGTCTCGGGGTCGGCACCCGGATCAGGCTTCGAGGCCGGAATAGTCGGCGCCGCATCCGGTTCGGGCTGTGATTGTTGCTGACTTGGCGGGTTGCCGCCAATGATCTGGAAATTCTGTGCGGCATTGCAGCCGCAAGCGGGCGGCCGCGACATGTTGGGCTGTTTGTAGAGATAGGCGGTTGACAATTCGCCATAGGGCCTGCCGGTGACCGATGACGTCATCGATGCCGAATCGTCGTCCATGCCGCGCGAATAGAAAACCTGCATCTCGGTGCCGGGGCAGGCCGATTCGCAATTCTTCTGGTCGCGCTCGAAATCGCCGGCCGAGGCGGCGTTCGACATGGGGAAGAAATAGCCATCGCAGGTGCGGACGCAACTGGTGTGGAATTCGCCGCCGCTGCTCGCAACGTCCGGAATGCCGGGCTGGTTGAGGACGCGGCTGACGTCGCGTTCCTCGCCGGAATCGTCAGGCTGGTCCAACGTATCGATCTGCCGGTTGCCGCCGCCGAAAAGCTGATCGAAGAGATTGGCATTGGCCCCATCTTCACGATTGGCTTCCTGCGGAGGCGCGCGGCGGGGTGCCACTGCATCGTCACGGCAGTCATTGGCATCGAGCGCCGCCAGAATACGGCCCCGGTCGCGGCGTGAACCGCCGCCGCCGGCGAGTTGGGCACGCTTGGCCTGCAGACTGTCGAGATTGGCATTCATGCGCTCGATAGTGGCGTTCAGCCTGGAACACTGGTTGATGTTGCGCGAAAACAGCGAGAACCCACAGCCGGCACTGTTCGCCTGGCCGCGAGCCTTCGAGATCTGTTCGCGCTGCCTTTCGATCGCGGCGTCGTATTTCCGGACCAGTGCCGGGCCGCCGCCACCGCCGCGTGAGGCCGCGGCGAGATCGGCCTCCAGTTGACGGCAGACCCGTGAAGCGGCCTGCGGCTCGCCGACCGCTGCGCCGGACAGCAGAAGGCCAAGCAGCACGGCAGCATGGGCCTGCTTCAAACCTCCGCTTGCCATCCGCCTCGATCCCGCTTGCCTCTGGTCGCCAAGGCTAACCCGTTCGCGGTTAATCGTCCATTTCGGAAGTCAGTCCAGATTGGCGATCGCCTGCGCCTTGTGCGCGGCTTCGACCACCGCCAGCGCCGTCATGTTAACGACGCCGCGCGAGGTCACCGAGGGCGTCAATATGTGCGCCGGCTTGTCGGTGCCGAGGAGGATGGGGCCGACATGCAGGGCATCCATCATGGCCCGCAGCGCCGTCAGCGTGATGTTGGCCGAATCGAGGTTCGGGAACACCAGGAGATTGGCTTCGCCCTTCAGACGCGAATGCGGATAGACGCGCTGGCGCAGATGCTCCGACAAAGCGGAATCGGCATGCATTTCGCCGTCGCACTGCAGCTCCGGCGCGATGCGCGCCAGAATGGCCGCTGCCTGACGCATCTTCAGCGCGCTCGGCGAATCACGCGAGCCGAAATCCGAATGCGACAGCAGTGCCGCCTTCGGCTCGATGCCGAAACGCTGGATTTCTTCCGCCGCCAGCACGGTCATCTCGGCGATTTCGTCGGCCGTGGGGTCGACGGAGACGTGAGTGTCGGTAAGGAAGATGATGCCGCGCTGCGAGATCAGCATGGAAAGGGTCGACAGATCCCGGTCCTTGATGCCGGTGCGCGGCCCAATGATTAGCGTCACGTTGCGCAGATGCCGCTCGAAACGGCCTTCGAGGCCACAGACCATGGCGTCGGCGTCGCCGCGCTTCAGCGCCAACGCCGCGATCACCGTGTTGTCGGTGCGCACCATGGTACGCGCGGCCTCTGTCGTCACGCCGCGGCGGCCGGCGAGTTCGATCAGGAGGTCGACATAGTGGCGGTAGCGCGGATCGTCCTCCGGGTTGATCAAGCCGAAATCGACACCGGGCTTGATGCGCAGGCCATAACGCTTCAGCCTGACCTCGATGACGTGCGGGCGGCCGATCAGGATCGGCTCGGCGATACCTTCCTCAAGCACAACCTGGGCGGCACGCAGGACACGCTCGTCCTCGCCGTCGGCGTAGATGACGCGTTTGGCGCTCGAGGACTTGGCGGAGGAGAACACCGGCTTCATCACCAGACCGGAGCGGAAGACGAAGCGATTGAGCTTGTCGATATAGGCGGCGAAGTCCGTGATCGGCCGTGTCGCCACACCGGTGTCGCAGGCTGCCTTGGCGACGGCCGGCGCGATGCGCAGGATGAGGCGCGGGTCGAAGGGCGAGGGGATCAGGAATTCGGGTCCGAAGATCGGCGTTTCGCCCGAATAGGCGCGCGCGGCGACATCGGAAGGTTCTTCGCGGGCAAGGGCGGCGATCGCCCGCACCGCCGCCATCTTCATCTCCTCATTGATGGCGCTGGCGCCGCAGTCGAGCGCTCCCCTGAAGATATAGGGGAAGCAAAGCACGTTATTGACCTGATTGGGAAAATCGGACCGGCCCGTGCAGATCATGGCGTCCGGACGCGCCGCGCGCGCCACTTCCGGCATGATCTCCGGATTGGGATTGGCAAGCGCCAGGATCAACGGCTTCGCCGCCATGTGTTGCAGCAGCTCCGGCTTCAGCACACCGGCGGCCGAGAGGCCGAGAAAGACATCGGCGCCCGCTATGACGTCGGCGAGCGTGCGCGCCTCTGTGTCTTTTACATAAGGGTCTTTCCAGCGGTCCATCTCGTCGACACGACCCTTGTAGGCGACGCCGAAACGGTCGGTGACCCAGATGTTCTCGACGCGCACGCCGAGCGAAACGAGCAGATTGAGGCAGGCAAGGGCGGCAGCACCTGCGCCGGAAGTGACGACCTTGATGTCCGAAATGGTCTTGCCGGCGAATTCCAGCCCATTGAGCACGGCGGCGGCGACGATGATGGCGGTGCCGTGCTGGTCGTCATGGAACACCGGTATGCTCATGCGAGCTTTCAGGCGTTCTTCGACTTCAAAACACTCCGGCGCCTTGATGTCCTCGAGGTTGATGCCACCAAAAGTCGGTTCCAGCGCGGCGACGGTTTCGACCATGCGCTCGATTTCCGGCGCGTCGATCTCGATGTCGAAGACGTCGATGCCGGCGAACTTCTTGAACAGGACCGCCTTGCCCTCCATCACCGGCTTGGAGGCCAGCGGCCCGATATTGCCTAGGCCGAGCACGGCCGAGCCGTTCGACACGACGCCGACCAGGTTGGCGCGCGCCGTGTAATCGGCGGCAGTCGCCGGATCGTCGCGAATCTCCAGGCAAGGGGCGGCGACGCCGGGCGAATAAGCGAGCGCCAGGTCGCGCTGGTTGCCGAGTGGCTTGGTGGCCTGGATCTCGAGCTTTCCCGGCGTCGGGTGCTTATGGAAGTAGAGGGCGGCTTCGTCGAGGTCCGAACGTGCCGTTTTCTTGTTCTCGCCTTCCATGCGGCCGCTCCTCCAAACCTGCTTCGAGAGTCCTTTTAGCATGAGGCCAAGATTTTTCGCGACGCTAATTGACGCGCCGGAAGCTTTAAATGCCGGCGCGGGAAAATCCAATAATTCTCAGACGGTTACGGTTGTTTCATGCGAAATCAGGTTGCCCTGCTTCGCAGGTCAAAAGGCGCTGACGTAGAGACCGCCGTCGACGGGTATGTTCTGCCCGGTCAGATAGCCGGCGTGGACAGAGCACAGGAAGGCGCAGATCTGGCCGAATTCCTCCGGAGTGCCGAGCCGCTTGGCCGGTACGTCGGCACTGATGCGGGTCTTGCGCGCCGCGGCCGCCTTGGGATCCTCTGGCGTGCCGGCCTCATGCGGGCCGCGCAGCCGGTCGGTATCGAGCTTGCCCGGCAGCAGGCTGTTGATAGTGACGTTGCGCTCGATCACCGTGCGCGCCACGCCGGCGAGGAACGACGTCAGGCCGGCGCGCGCACCAGATGACAGGTCAAGGCCGGGGATGGGGACATAGACCGACAGCGAGGTGATGTTGACGATGCGCCCGAAGCCGCGCGCCGCCATGCCGTCGATGACCGCCTGCACCAGTTCGATCGGTGTCACCATGTTCTGGGTAACGCCTTCGAGGATCTTTCCACGATCGAGCTCGCGGAAATCGCGAAGCGGCGGCCCGCCATTGTTGTTGACGAGGATGTCGGGTTCCGGACAGGCGGCGAGCAACGCTTTCTGTACCTCCGGCTTCGAAACGTCGCCGACGACCTCCGTCACCGTCACACCATAGCGCTGGCGCAGCTCCGCGGCGGTTTTGGCGACCAGCTCCGCATTGCGCCCATTGACGACGATGTCGCAGCCTGCCTCGCCCAGCGCCATGGCGCAGCCACGACCAAGCCCCTTGCTCGAAGCGCAGACGATGGCCTTCTTTCCGCGGATACCGAGATCCATGATGATTTTCTCCTTGATTTGCCCGGCAGGCTAGCGCCAGCGCTGGACCAATCGCAACCGTCATACGGTTGTTGCATGAATCGGGGCATAGGCTGCTCGAAAGCAAGGGTGAATCCGCGATGCCAAGCCAAGAGCCCCGCACTTTCCGCAGCATGTTCATTTCCGACGTCCATCTCGGATCGAAGGCGGCGAAGGCTGATTTCCTGATCGATTTCCTTCGCTACCACGATGCCGACATCATCTATCTGGTCGGCGATATCGTCGACGGCTGGCGCCTGAGGCGCAGCTGGCACTGGCCGCAAAGCCACAATGACGTCGTGCAGAAACTGCTGCGCAAGGCGCGCAAGGGCGCCTCGATCACCTATATCGCCGGCAATCACGACGAATTCGCCCGCCAGTTCCAGGGCGTGCATTTCGGCGGCATCGTCGTTGCCGACCGCGCCATCCACGAAACCGCCGATGGCCGGCGACTGCTGGTCATCCATGGCGACCAGTTCGATACCGTCGTCCACAACCAGCGTTGGCTCGCCTATCTCGGCGACCATGCCTACGACGCCGCCATGCAGGTTAACCGGGTGATCACGCGGTTGCGCCAATTGCTCGGCCTGCCTTACTGGTCGTTTTCGTCCTGGGCCAAGGTCAAGGTCAAGAAGGCGGTGAACTTCATCGGCTCGTTCCAGACGGTGCTCAGCGAGGAAGCGCGACGCTCGCATGTCGACGGCGTCATCTGCGGGCACATCCACCATGCCGCCATCGAAAGCTATGGCGACGTGCAGTATATCAACACCGGTGACTGGGTGGAGAGTTGCACCGCCGTGGTCGAGCATTTCGACGGCCGCATGGAAATCCTGACCTGGGCGCATATCCTGCCTGAAGCGCCTGACGAACCCTTCATCCCGATGCTCATCGAAGACAGGGTGGTGCAGGCCGCCTGAGGCGGAAGCCGGACCTGCACTTTCTGGTGTTAATCAGCTGGTCCAGCCGGTTTCGCCCGGTTTTTCCTCATGTTAAGGATCGGTTCTCGCTGCTCGCCGGTCGTTGAGCGCAGCGTCATTGGATCGATTCATGCTGCTGCCGCCGCTTTCGCCCGAACAACTCGTGAAGCCGGGCCGTTTTGAGCTGCGCATGAGCCTGATCTTCGGCACGCTGTTCATATCGCTTGGCACCCATTTGCCCTATTTCCCGCTTTGGTTGCAGGCCAAGGGATTTCACGCCGAACAGATCGCCGTCATCCTGGCAGCGCCGATGTTCCTGCGCGTGCTGACGACGCCGCTGCTGACGACACTTGCCGATCGAGCCAGGGACCGCGCCGACGTCTATGTCGTACTGGTCGCGGCCTCGCTGCTGCTCTCCGCGGGGTACTTCCTGACACCGACCTACGCGACTGTGCTGGCGGTGTCGTTGTTGCTGACCGTTGTCTGGACGCCGCATTCGCCGATCGCCGATTCGCTCGAATTTTCGGGCGTGCGCCGCTTCGGTTCCAATTATGCGAGCATGCGTAAATGGGGGTCGGTCTGCTATCTCCTGGCCAATGTCGCAGGCGGCTTCATTCTGGCGGCCAGCGGCCCTCAAGCCGTTCCGGTGATCATATTCCTTGCCCTTGGCGCGGCACTCGCCGCAGGCCTGCTGGCGCCGCGCATGGGGCGGCCGCGCAAAGCCTCGCCACTGTCGGCGGCGGAAATCCAGCACGCGGCGCCGGGGCTATTTAATGCTTATTTCCTCTATTTCACGCTTGGCGTCGGCATCATCACCGCCAGCCATGCCTTCCTTTACGGCTTCGTCTCGATCTACTGGAAATCGATAGGCATCAGCGATTCCGTCGTCGGCCTGCTGTGGGCTTGGGGCGTCGTCTCCGAAGTCTGCATGTTTTTGTTGTTCAATCGCATTTTCGCCTCCGTATCCGTCGTCCGGGTAATGCTCATTGCCGGCATCGGTTCGATCGTGCGTTGGTTCGCCTTTCCGCTGGTATGGCCGCTCGGCCTTGGCGTCGGCGGGTTCTTCGCCGTGCAGTCGTTGCATTCGGTGTCTGTCGCGATGGTGCTGATCGGCCTGCAGAAGATGATCGCCGAAACCGTGTCCGAAGAGCGCACGGGTGCCGCGCAAGGCATCGCCTATTTTTTCAACGGTTTCTTCATGGCCGCCGTCACGCTTGCGTCCGGTCCGCTCTACGACCGTCTGGGCGTCGACGGGTTCCTTGCGATGATCCCGATCGCGATCATTGGCCTCGTGCTGATCGGGCTTGCCGCGCGCTCAGCCCCACAGCGCCCGGTCCGGCGGTGAGACGAGCGATCCCTGGTAAACGAGGCCCGGCACACGGTCCCGGGCAAGCAGCAGCGGCCCGTCGAGGTCGACGAAATCGGCTCCTTGCGCAAGCAGCACAGCCGGCGCCATTGCCAGCGACGTGCCGACCATGCAGCCGACCATGACGCCAAAGCCCAGTTCACGGGCGCGGTCGCGCAAGGTGAGCGCCGCCGTCAGCCCGCCGGACTTGTCGAGCTTGATGTTGACGGCGTCGTAGAGACCGACAAGCGCTTCGAGGTTCCCCGCTTCGTGAACGCTTTCGTCGGCGCAGACCGGCACCGGATGCGCGATGTGGCGCAGGATGCCGTCCCGGCCCGCCGGCAGCGGCTGTTCGATCAGGGCGATGTCCTGTTCGCCGGCAAAGGCGAAGTTCGCGACAATGTTGTCGTCGGTCCAACCTTCATTGGCATCAAGGATCAGTCGGCTCTCGGGTGCTGCCTGTCTCACCGCCCGGATGCGGGCGATGTCGTTGTCGCCGCCGATCTTGACCTTGAGCAGCGGCCTGCCGGCATTGGCGCGAGCCTGCGCCGCCATCGCTTCCGGTTCGCCGAGCGACAGCGTGTAGGCGGTTTCGAGCTGATGCAACGGGGCCGGCCAGATTGCGTTCGCCACCGGATTGCCGCTGATCTTGGCTTCAAGGTCCCAAAGGGCACAGTCTATGGCGTTACGCCCCGCCCCAGCAGGCATTGCGTCGAGCAGGGCGGTGCGGTCCATCCCGCTGGCGATCCGGTCGCGCATCGCCTCGATAGCATCGCGAACACCCTCCATCGTCTCGCCATAGCGCTTATAAGGAACACATTCGCCGCGCCCGACATGGCCACCCTGGCTGATCGTGCACGTGATGACCTCGGCCTCGGTCTTGGAGCCGCGCGAAATAGTGAAGGTTCCGGCGATCGGAAACCGCTCGGCCTCGACCGAAATGACACGCGCCATATTTTTCTGCTCCGGCTATGCGAGAAGGGTTGTCGGCAAATCGACAAGGTCGGACCCATCAGGCTAAACAGGACGCCATGTTGACCATAGGCAAGCGCGACGCAAGCGGCACGACCGCCTCGGGGGGTGACCACGACCCGCGCGTGGCGGTCGGCGAGGAAGGTGGCGTCCTCGGCTGCGCGTTCTCCGGAATCTGGACGACACGGACCGTGGCGCTGATCGACGCCGACATGCGCAAAATCGAGAAACGAAGCGGTTTCAAAACTTTGGCGCTTGATCTTTCAAAAATCGAGAAGATCGATACCGCCGGCGCCTGGCTGATTGACCGGCTGGTCAGCGCCTTCGAGAAGAAGAACGTCGAGGTCCGGCTGCAAGGCCAAAGCGAGATCGCCTCCATCCTGCTCGACGCGGTTGGCGAAGCTGTCCGGCGCGAACCCGAATCCGGACCGGCGCGGCCGCCCAACATTGTCATTCGGGCGCTGGAGGCGGTTGGCCGGCGCGTCTACGAGATGCGCGACGATTTCCTCGCTTCGATGAATATATTGGGCGCCACCATCCGCGGCGCGCAGATGAAGCTCGGCCGCGGCCATGCCGTCAACCCGGCGGCGATCTTCAACCAGATCGATCGCATGGGCGTCGGCGCAATCCCCGTGGTGGTGCTGATGTCGGCGATCGTCGGCGCCATCGTTGCCCAGCAGGGCGCTTATCAGCTCAGCTATTTCGGCGCCGACATCTTCGTCGTCGATCTCGTCGGCGTGCTGATCCTGCGCGAACTCGGCGTGCTGATGACGGCAATCATGATCGCCGGCCGCTCCGGCAGCGCGATCACCGCCGAAATCGGCTCGATGAAGATGCGCGAGGAGGTCGACGCGCTGAAGGTCATCGGCCTCAATCCGATCGGCGTCCTGGTCTTTCCGCGCCTTGTAGCGCTGGTGATCGCCTTGCCCTGCCTGACGATCATCGCCAATTTCGCCGCACTCGGCGGCGGCATTGTCGCTGCCTGGCTTTACTCCGATATCCCACCCGCTGCCTTCATCGACCGGTTGCGTGTCGCAATCGATCTCAGCACGATTTTCGCCGGGCTGATCAAGGCGCCGTTCATGGCCATGATCATCGGCACGATCGCCTCCGTCGAGGGCATGAAGGTCGGCGGCAGTGCCGAATCGCTCGGCCAGCACGTGACCGCTTCGGTGGTGAAGTCGATCTTCGTCGTCATCATCCTCGACGGGCTTTTCGCCATGTTCTACGCAGCGATCGAGTTCTGACAAGATGGCGAAGGGCAACGGGATAGAGGTGAAGGGCGAGGACGACAGTGAAATCGTCCTCTCGGTGCACGACGTCACCGTTGCCATTGACGACAAGCTGATCCTCGACAAGCTGTCGCTCGACATCACGCGCGGCGAGATACTGGGGTTCGTCGGAGCCTCGGGCGCCGGCAAGTCCGTGCTGTTGCGCACCATTCTCGGGCTGATGCCCAAGCAGTCGGGAACAATCAAACTGTTTGGCGTCGACGTCGACAAGGCAAGCGATATCGAGCGGCTACGCATCGACATGCGTCTTGGCGTACTGTTCCAGCATGGTGCGCTGTTTTCGGCGCTGACCGTGATGGAGAACGTGCAGGTGCCGATGCGCGAATATCTCGACCTGCCCAGGAAGCTGATGGACGAGCTGGCGCTGCTGAAGATCGAGCTGGTCGGCCTGCCGCCGGACGCGGCGCAGAAATTTCCCTCCGAGCTCTCCGGCGGCATGATCAAGCGTGCCGCGCTTGCCAGGGCGCTGGCGCTTGATCCGGACATCGTCTTTCTCGACGAGCCGACGTCGGGCCTGGATCCGATCAGCGCGGCCGAGTTCGACGAGCTCGTCGTCAAGCTGCGCGACACCATGGATCTGACCGTTTACATGGTGACCCACGACCTCGACACGCTGTTTACCGCTTGCGACCACGTGGCGGTGCTCGGCAAGAAAAAGGTGCTGGTCGAAGGCAGTATCGACGACATGCTGAAGAGCGAGGAACCGTGGGTGAAATCCTATTTCCGCGGAAAACGCGCCCGGCAACTTGATCTTGCCGCACGTGCATAGCCATAAGTGAAGCAATGGAAACCAGAGCCAACTACGTCATTGTCGGCATTTTCACGCTGGTTGCGATCCTGGCGGCTTTCGGCTTCGTCTATTGGACGGCCGCGATCGGCGACAGGGGCGAGACGACGCTGCTGCGGGTGCGCATTCCGGGCTCGGCTTCCGGTCTCGGCCGCGGCAGCTTCGTGCTGTTCAACGGCGTCAAGGTTGGTGACGTCAAGCGCGTCTATATCGACGTCGACAATCCAACTGTTGCCATCGCCGACACCGAGATTGACCGGATGACGCCGATCACCAAGTCGACGCAGGCCGATATCGGCCTCGCCGGCCTCACCGGGCAGGCCAATATCGAGCTCAAGGGCGCCGATCCCAAGGAAGTGAAGCTGCTCGACCAGGCCGAAAAGGAAGGCAAGGTCGCCGAGATCGTCGCCAACCCTTCGGCCGTGACCAATCTGCTGCAGACGGCGCAGAACATCTTCACCCGCGCCGACAAGGTGCTGACGGAGCTGGAAGGCTTCACAAAGGATGTCCGCGGGCCGCTGACGCAGACCGTGCACAATGTGCAGACATTTTCCGATGCACTGGCCAGGAATTCCGAGGGCATCGACAAATTCCTGTCCGCCGTCAGCGCGCTGTCCGACGAGCTGAAAGGCGTTTCAGGAAAGCTCGACGGCACGCTGAAGGCGGCGGAAGGCCTGCTCAATGCCGTCGATAAGGACAAGATCAAGAGCATCGTTTCCAACGTTGATACGGTGACAGGCAACCTCAAGGAAACCTCGCGGCAGCTCGACGGCGTGATCAAGAACGTCGATACGGCGGTGGGATCGGTCAACGACTTCGCCAAGCAGACGCAAGGCACGTTGGCCAAGGTCGATGGCGTGCTCGACGGCATCGACCCGGCACAGGTGCGCGAAGCGCTGGCTAACATCCAGAAGGCCAGCGACAGCGCCAACAAGGCGGCGGCCGACATCGCGGAGGTGACCGGCAAGATAGCCAATCGGGCTGACGACATCGACCAGACAATCAAGGACGCCAGGCACCTGGCGCAACGGCTTAACGACGCCTCGGTGCGGGTCGACGGTATCCTCGCCAAGGTCGACAAGCTGCTCGGCTCGGGCCAGGCCGACGGCGTGATGGCCGACGCAAGGGATACGCTGAAATCCTTCAAGCAGGTCGCCGATACGCTGAACGCCCGCCTTGGGGTCATTACCGACAATCTGGCGCGCTTCTCCGGCCAGGGGCTGCAGAATGTCGAGGCGCTGGTGCAGGACAGCCGTCGCTCGATCAATCGCATCGAGGAGGCGGTGACGGATCTCAGCCGCAATCCGCAGCGCATCCTTTCGGGTGGCGAAGGCGAGGTTCGGCAATTCGACGGCAGGGCGCGGCGTTGACTTCGGCGCCGGCCCGCCGCAAGAACATAGCTCGTGAATGCGGGTTGATCTTACGATCCGGGGACAACGGGGATCACGGGTGACGTTGAGTAGGCTTGGAACGGGCGGGTTGAAATCAGCCGCGGCGCTGCTTGTCCTGACGGTTACCGGTTGTGCGGTGCTGGGCGGCAAGCCGGCACCGCTCGACACGTTCGAACTATCGGCGCCGATGGTCGACGCGCATGGCCATAGCCGCCGGCAGATTCTGATCGCCCAGCCCTCGGCGCTGAAGGCGCTGGACAGCCAGAACATCGTCATCAAACCTTCCGACCGCTCGATCCAATATCTGAAGGGTGCGCAATGGGCTGACCGCCTGCCGCTGGTCGTGCAGGCGCGGTTGGCCGAGACGTTCCAGCGCTCGGGCAGCTTTGCCGGGGTGGGGAAACCGGGCGAGGGGCTGGCGATCGACTATCAGGTGATCGTCGAGGTTCGGTCCTTCGAGGTGCGCGTCGATGGCGGCGAACATGCCGAGGTCGACCTGTTCGTGCGCTTGCTCAACGATCGCAACGGCGAAGTGAAGGCTTCCAAGAGCTTCACCGCATCCGCGCCCGTATCGGGCAGCGGGAACCCCGCTTATGTCGGCGCTCTCGACGCAGCCTTCGGTGATGCCGCCAAGCAGATCGTCCGCTGGACGGATTCGGCGATCTGAGCGCCAGGCGCGCAGGGATTCAACCAAACTCTTTCGGGCTACAGACGTTCGAAGGCGTCCGGCCGCAGCTTTCCAGTCTTCATCAGGTGCTGCAGGGTGTAGGTCACGGACAGCGCGTCGTCCAGCGCGTCGTGCCCCTGCAATGGCGGGTGTTCGACGCCGTAGTAATCCGCAAGCTTGTTGCTCGGCGTCCTTGCCAAATCCTCGATCGGCATGCCGGCCGCGATCAGCAGCTTGACGGCGTTATCGAACCGGGTGGCCGGGATGGGCGGCTTGATGCCCGCGACATAGCAACTGATGGCGATCATGTTCAGTTCGTCCTTGCCCCAGGACCAGAACCGAGCCCCATCTGAGAAACGATCGATGCCTGCAAGGGCATCTTCCAGCTCGACGCCCTCGGCTTCGATGATTTCTTCTGTGATGCCCGTCAGTCGGGTGAAGAACGGATCGAGCCCGTATCTCTCGCCAAATCGGTCGGTCGGCCTGATATAGGCGTTGTACGTGCCCAGCACGGGGAAGTCGCCTTCGAGGCCGAGCCTTGCCGCGCCGATCTGGGCGATGACCGGATCGGGGTCATGGGCCGCGCACCAGAATCTGCGTTGCGAGCCCTCAAGGCAGAGAAACTCGCAGTCGAAGATGATTGTCGTCTTCACAACTCAGGATCCGGTTCCGGAAAACGAGATAAAAACCCGGATGCGTCTTCCGGATAGCGACGTCAGTCCCTTCAAGAAAAAAGGCGGGAGTTCCCCGCCTTTTTCGTTTTGGCTTGTTGACCGCTTAGTGCAGGCGGCCGCTGGCGTGGGCCAGCATGGTGTAGACCTTGCCGGTGTCGGACGTGAGATAGGTCTGCGCCATGATGTTGTCGCGGTCGTTGCGCGAGACATCCTTGAGCAGCTTCTCGAAATCGTCGCAATAGCGGTCGACGGCGGCGCGGAATTCGGCCTCCGCCTGGTATTTGCGGCGGATTTCGTCGAACGTCTGCTGGCCTTTCAGCGTGTAAAGCCTGCGCGTGAACACGTCACGCTCGCCACGCCGATAGCGGTTCCATAGCTCGATCGAGGCATCGTGGTCGATAGCCCGGGCGATATCGACGGACAGCGAGTTCAGCGATTCCACGACATGCAGCGGCGAACGCTGGGCAGGGGCCGGGCGCGGTGCTTCCGCAGGCGCCTGGGGGGCCGCCGGCCTGAGCTCGGCATCGTTCGACGCGGCGGTCAGCAGATCGCGCACCCAACCGCCTTGCGGCGCGCGGGCAGTGGCGTCGGCGGCACGCTGGCGCGGTGCCGCCTCCGCCGGACGCTCCAGATCGAGCGTGCCACGCAGTCCCGCGCCACCCAGCGGTGCCTGTGGCGGGCGTAGATCCGCCTGCGGCTGTGCCGGGTCACGACGGGGCGGCTCGGCGGCGCGTGCCGCCGGTGCCTGCGGCGCCGGGCGCAAGGGGCGCGGTTCCGAGGAGTCGCCACCACGACCGGATTTCGCAACGATATCCGAAAGCTCCTTCAAGGCGTTGATCTGCTCGGAAACGGCGCGGCGGATGGCCGAGGTCGATTCCTTGGCCTCTTCCGGCATCTCGATGACGCCTTTCTTGAGCTCGGCGCGGGTGAGGTCGAGTTCGCTCTTGATCGAGCCCGCCGTACGCCGCATTTCCTCGGTCGCATCGGCGAAGCGCTTGGTTGCCGACTCGACGACATCGGTGATGGCGTTGCGAATCTTGTCGGCCGATTCCAGCGTCTTGCCTTCGGCGTTCTGCAGCGTCTGGCCCACGAGGTTTTCGAAAGAACGCATGACCCTTTCGAGATCTTCCGACTTCTTGACCAGGCCGACGGCGAGATCCTCGAGCGACGACTGTCTTTCCAGCGTGTGTTCGAGGTTGCTCTGGGCCGAGCTCAGGAGGTCGGAAGCGCCGGCGAGCAGACGGCTGTGTTCGTCGAACTTGGTGGCGATCGAGGCGACTTCGCGCAAGGTCGACGACGACAGTTCCGTCAGCCTTGTCGTGTTCGAATCGACCAGACGCGCCGAGCTGGCAAAGGTCTGTGCCGCCTTTTCGGTGGTCGCAGCGAAGCTTTGCGTACTGCCGGTCAGACGTTGGTCGACCTCGCCGAGGTTGACCGCGGCCTGCTCGATCAGCTGACCGAGCTGCGAGCTGGATTTGGTCATGCGGCCGATGAGATCGGCGACGCTGTCGGACAGCGAAGAACGGGCGCCTTCGACCGCCGACAAGGTTTCGGCGGTACGGTTGGCGAGCGCGTTGACCAGGGTCGCATTCTCGCTACGCAGCTTCTCGGTGGCGCGTTCGGTGACTTCTTCCATGCTCTTTTGCAGTTCCGAGCCGCCCTGGGCGAAGCGCTCGACCAAAGGCCGCGCGGTTTCGTCGAGGATCTTCGACATCTCGGCGGACCGCGCCGCGAGCATGGTGTTGAGCTCGCGGGTGTTGGCACCGATCGTTTTGGCGGCGTCGTTGGTGCTCTGGCCGATATGCTGGCCGACCGCGGTGAAGGTTTCCGCGATCACGTTGGCACGCGATACGAGTTGCGCCTCGGCAGTCGATACCTGCTCGTTGAGCCTCTGGCCCATCGTCTCGGCAGTGTTGGCGAGCCGGTTTTCGACGCCGGCGATCTGCTCTTCGACACGGGCGGCGGCGGCCGCCGCGCTCGACGCGAGACGCTCGTCGGCGCCGGCAAGCGCCTGCTCGATTTCGCGGGCATGCACGGCCAGTTCCTGGCCGGTCTGGCGCGCGCGATCGGCAACCCTCTGTTCGGTGCTTGCGAAGGCGCCGACAATGGTCTGCGCATGCTCGCCGATCGTCGAGGTGCTGTCGGCGATGCGCGAAACCAGGCGCTGGTCGGCGTCGTCGAAGATGCGGGCGATTTCGGACGCCCGGCTGGACAGCGCGCCCGAACCCTCTGCGATGCGCGAGACCAAATGCTGGTCGGCTGCATCGAAGATGCGGCCGAGGTCCGACGCGCGGGCGGCGAGCGCCTCGGCGGATTCGCCGATGCGCATGCCGAGCCGCTGGTCGGCGCTTTCGAAGTTGCGCAGGATGTCGCCGGCGCGGGCGGCCAGCGACTGCGCAGTTTCCACGGCCCGGGCGACGAGCTTCTGGTCGGCCGCGTCGAACGTGCCGGCAATCTCGCTTGCGCGGGCGGCCAGCTGATCGGCTGTCTCCTGGGCACGGGCGGCGAGCTTCTGGTCCGCCATGTCGAAGGTCCCTGCGATCTCGCCAGCGCGAGCGGCGAGCTGATCGGCGGTTTCATGGGCGCGGGCCAGCAGCGAGCTGGAGGTGTCGTCGGCGCGGGCGAGCAAGGCGTTCGACGTATCTTCCGCCCGGGCGTGCAGGCGACGGTCGGCCTCCTCGAAGGTGCGGGCGATGTCTTCGGCCCGTGCCAGCAGGGCGGCGGACGTCTGTTCGGCGCGCTCGGCGATCTTGCGATCGGCGTCACTGAAGGCGGCACCGGCCTGCTCGTGCAGCGTGCTGGTGACTTCCAGGACCTTTTCGCGCAAGGCGCCGGCGACGAAGACCGCGCTCTTCTCGAGTACGTTGCGGACGTTATCGACACCAGTCGACAGCGCGCGCTCCATGGTGCCGGCGCGTTCCTCGATGATGCCGGTCTGGCGGCTGAACGCCTGCTCGATCTTGTCGACATCGGCAGCAATCGCGGCGGAAATGTCCGTGCTCCTGGCCGCGATCTGGTCGATGTGGCCGGACAGCGAGCGATCGACGTCCTTGCGGGTCTCGGCGAGCTTGCCAAGATCGTCTTCCAGCGCGCGGCTGAGCATATTGCGGCCTTCGGACAACTTGCCGACATGTCCAGCGATGATGTCGTCGATATCGCCGCGGCTTTCGGCCAGCCTCTGCAGGTCGGCTTCGAGAGCGCGCTTGAGAATGTCGCGGCCCTCGGCGAGCTTCTCGACCTGGCCGGCGACCAGACCATCGATGCTGGATCGGCTCTCGGCCAGCTTGGCAAGATCGTCCTCCAGCGCCTTCGATAAGGTCGAACGCTCCTCGACAAGCCGTTCCGCGTGATTGTTGACGTGCCCGCTAACGGTCAGCAGGTCGGCCTCAAGCGCCTTCGAAAGTGTCGAACGCTCCTGGACAAGCCGGTCCGAATGGCTGTTGACAAGGCTGTTGACGGTTTCGAGATCAGCCTCCAGCGCACGGGCGAACTGGGAGCGATCGTCGACCAGTTTCTGGGACTGGTCGGCAACGGAGTTTCTGACCGTGTTGAGGTCGGCCTCCAATGCGCGGCGCAGAATGTCGCGACCTTCGGCCAGCTTCTCGACCTGGCCGGCAACCAGCCCGTCGATGCTGGAGCGGCTTTCGGCCAGCTTGGCGAGATCGTCCTCCAGCGCTTTCGACAA
This sequence comes from Mesorhizobium sp. B2-5-4, assembly GCF_006441095.1. Lineage (NCBI taxonomy): Bacteria > Pseudomonadati > Pseudomonadota > Alphaproteobacteria > Hyphomicrobiales > Phyllobacteriaceae > Mesorhizobium > Mesorhizobium sp. B2-5-4. The sequence goes on from NZ_VFUR01000011.1 coordinate 117,696, forward strand.
GGTCGAGCGATCCTGAACCAGCCTGTTCATGTGATCGGCGATAACGCTGTTCACATTCTGCAGATCGGCTTCCAGAACGCGCGAGAGCTGTCCGCGATCCTCGGCCAGTTTGTCCGACTGGCTCGATATGACGTTCTTGATCGTGTTGAGGTCGGATTCCAGCGCACGCTTGAGGATGTCGCGGCCCTCGGCCAGCTTCTCGACCTGGCCGGCGACCAGCCCGTCGATGCTGGAACGGCTTTCGGCCAGCTTGGCGAGGTCGGCTTCAAGCGTCTGCGACAGCAGGCTGCGGTCTTCTGCCAGACGCCCGGAATGGCTGTCGATCAGGCCGCGTATGCCCGACAGGTCGCTTTCGAGCGAACGGCCGAGCTGCGAGCGGTCTTCGGCCAGTTTTGCCGAATGCGCCTCGATGAGGTTCTTGATGCCGGCAATATCGTTTTCCAGTGCCTTGGCGAGCACCGCGCGGCCCTCGGCGATCTTCTCGACCTGGCCGGCGACAAGGCCGTCTATGTCGGCGCGGCTGTCGGACAGTTTGCCGAGATCAGCTTCCAGGGCGCGCGACAGGATGTTGCGGCCTTCAGCCAGCTTTCCGACATGTCCGGCGACCATTTCATCAATGATCGTGCGAGCTTGCACCAATTTACCAGAGTCTTCGTTGAGAGCCAGAGAGAGCCGGTTGCGGCCTTCTTCCAATCGTTCGAGATGACTGCCGAGCGACGCATCGATGGCGGCGCGCGATTCGTTGACCTTGCGCAGGTCTTCTTCGAGCGCACGCGCTATCAGGCCGCGGCCTTCGGCCAGCTTCTGCACCTGGTTGGTCACGGCGGCATCGATGCCGGCGCGGCCCTCGGCGAATTTCTCCAGGTCCGCGTGCATGGCGGCCGCCATGCGCTCGCGGCTCTCGGAGAGCTTGCGGCTGTGGTTTTCGACGGCTTCCTCGATACCGACGCGCGCATCGGCAAGCCGCTGAATGTCGGCGTCGAAGGAGCGCGACACGACGTGGCGGGCTGCCTCCATGCGGCCGGCGAAATCGCTGGCGCGTGCTTCGAGCATGGATGAGGTCGAGGTGACGATGTCGGCCATGTCGGCGCCGATCTGGGTCTTGCCCTGATCGATCATAGCCGAAAGCGTGTCCTTGCTCTCGGCGAAGGTGTGGGCGATTTCACGCGCACGCTCGACCAGCGTTTCGTTGATCTGGCGGGCACGGGCCTCAAGCGCGGCATTGAGCTTCTGGGTGCCGGTATCCAGCGCTTCTGCGCGGGTCTGGAACTCGCTGATCAGCGCCTGGCCCCGTTCGGCCAAGGTGCGCTCGATGCCGTTGAGGCTGGCTTCGAACTCGGAATTGAGGGTGCGTGCGGCGCCGCCGAGCAGCGACACCATGCCGGTGGTGCGGTCGTCGAGCAGGTCGGTCAAGGAACGGGTCAAGCCGTCCGTGGTGTCCGTCAGCTTGGCGATACGGGTGTCGAGCAGGCTGGCGAAAGCCTCACCGGAGGTTGAAAGCCGGTCGGTGATGTTGTCGAGGCGGCCCTCCACGGAGTCGAAGATCGACATCGAGCTTTCGTTGATGCGGTCGATCAGCGTGTCGCCGGAATTGGTGATCGTCATCGACAGTTTGGTCGACGCATTGAGGATGCTGTCGCGGATGATGTCGCTTGCCGCGCCGATTTCATCGCGCAACGTCTCGTGCGCGCCGGAGATCGAGGCGCGGACGCGTTCGGCATGGGTGACCACCGCTTCGCGTTCGCTGCCCAGTCCGTCGACCAGCGACCTGATCCGGGTTTCGTTTTCCGAATAGGAGCGCTCGATCTGGTTGACCTCGCTGTGGACCAGCGTTTCCAGTTCGACGGCACGGGCAAGGGTGCGTTCGATGCCTTCGCCCATTGCGGCCACTTCGCGGCGGACGGCCTGGCCGATCATCATGACGCGATCCTGAGCCATGTTTTCCGGCTCGGTCAGGCGGAAGGCCACTTCCGTCATCGATTGCGCGGCGATGCGCATGTCCTGGGCGCGGCGAATCATCGCCGCGAAGGCCCAGAACAGGATGACGGGCACGATTGCCGCGACGGCGAGGCCGATCAGTTCGGGGCGGGCAAAGAACTGGTCCAGCGTGCGTATCCGCCAGATGCTCGGTCCAAAAAGCAGGTTGGCCAATCCGCCGGCGCCGGCGATCCAGGCGAGCGAGACAAAGGCGATGACCCAGTAGATGGTGTTGGAGGCGCGCCTGTTCAGGCTGTGCAGAAGGGTCTTGTAATCTTTCTGGCGATCATCGTTGGCTGGGGCGAAGCCAGCGGGCTGGCCACCATTGCGCGTCTCCACCGGGCGAAGTTCGGCCGGCTTGGCCATTGGCGCGGGCTTGGCGCCCTGAGCCTGATTGACGACGGGCGCCGCCGGCTGCTGATTGCGTCCCTCGCGTGCCAGCTCGTCGGCGGCCTGGGATATCTGCGCTTCCAGATCTTCCATCGAAGCCGCGATATCGAGGTCGCCGCTGTCGGCATCGCCGCTCAAGTCGAGATCGAGCGCTTTTTCGAGTTCCCTGGCTACGTCGCTGTCGAGATTTCTGGTCGTCGTTGGTTTCTTCGCCATGCCTTCGCTACCCTGTACTAGCTGCCGCGGGGGCTTATAATTCTGTTTGTCTTACCCCCGCGCAGGAGGCTGAAAAATGGACCCTCGTATCGTAATGACACAGGGGGGTAAAGAAAACATGCATTCCGCGGGATACGTAAAACTTTAAATATAAGGTTAACGCAACCGTGATTTGGGCGCCGCTTTCGCAACATTTTTCCCGGCCATTCATTAACCCGTTGTCCACTGGAATCGCCTAGTTTTTCAGGGCGGCCGAAGAAAATGGAGTTCGAGTTCATGCGTGGCGAAAGCGGCATTGCCTTCTCAATGCCCGGGGGCGACGTATCGGGAACGAGGCAGTCCCGGCCGGTCGATTTGGCACACCTTGGCCGGCAAACGATGGGCGACCGCGCCCTCGAGCAAGAGGTGCTGGCGCTATTTGTACAGCAGGCACTATCGGTGCGCGACAAAATAGTCGATGCCGACATCAAGGACCGGCTTCTGCTGGCTCACGGCTTGAAAGGGTCGGCCCGCGGTGTGGGCGCCTTCGCCATCGCCGATTGCGCCACCGATATCGAGCACCGGCCGGAGGATGTCCAGACCCTCAAGCGGCTCGGCGGGCTGATCGACGAAGTGCGCGACTTCATCGCCGCCATCAGTCGCTGATTCCGGTTTGCGACAAAAACGTCACGGAGCGCCGCTTTCGCGCGGCAGTTGACTTGTTTGCCGGAGTGATTATCTCGGGCAAAATTCCCTTTCGTCTCGGGCGAAACTCCCCTTCAGGTGACAAATGACCAAACTGACCTTCATCGCCCATGACGGCACACATTTCGACGTGGATGCCGAAAACGGTTCGACGGTCATGGAAAACGCCATCCGCAACGCCGTGCCGGGCATCGAGGCGGAGTGCGGCGGCGCCTGCGCCTGTGCGACCTGCCATGTCTATGTCGACGAGGCATGGACGGCTGAAGTCGGCGAGCCCGAGGCGATGGAAGAAGACATGCTGGACTTCGCCTATGAGGTCCAGCCGAACTCGCGCCTGTCGTGCCAGATCAAGGTGCGCGACGCTCTCGACGGCCTGATCGTGCGGGTTCCCGAACGTCAGGGCTGAAATCCAACATCGGCGATTTTTCCCGCTGACGCTTGGCAGCGGGCCAACGGTCATGCAGTCTCGCCAGGACTTTCGCAGCGAGGCGCATCATGACCGGCATCATCAGCACAGACGTCCTCATTGTCGGGGCAGGGCCGGTCGGCCTGTTCGCGGTATTCGAGCTCGGCCTGTTGGACCTGAAGTGCCATCTGATCGACATTCTCGACAAGCCCGGCGGCCAATGCGCGGAACTCTATCCGGAAAAGCCGATCTACGACATTCCCGGCTGGCCCTCGATCTCGGCGCAAGGGCTCGTTGACAAGCTGCTCGAGCAGGTTGCGCCGTTCAAGCCCGACTTCACCTACAACCGCATGGTCTCCAGCCTCGAAAAGTTGGACGACGGCGGCTTTTGCGTGACCACCGACGAGAACGAGGTGTTCGAGGCCAAGGTGGTGGTGATTGCCGCCGGCGGCGGCTCATTCCAGCCGAAGCGCCCGCCAATTCCCGGCATCGAAGCCTTTGAGGGCACGAGCGTCTTCTATTCGGTCCGCCGGATGGAGGATTTTCGCGGCCATGACCTGGTCATCGTGGGCGGCGGCGATTCGGCGCTTGACTGGACGCTGAACCTGCAGCCGGTGGCAAAGAGCGTGACGCTCGTTCATCGGCGGCCAGAGTTTCGCGCGGCGCCCGACAGCGTCAACAAGATGTACGCCATGCAGGAGATGAAGCAGCTGGAATTCAGGGTCGGCCAGGTGGCCGGACTTACCGGGGCCGAAGGCCAGCTGGCATCGGCCACGATCAAGGGCGGTCCGGATGGCGACATCGAGGTGCCTTGTACCCGCATGCTGCCGTTCTTCGGACTGACCATGAAGCTCGGCCCGATCGCGGAATGGGGGCTCGATCTCCACGAGAACCTGATCCCGGTCGACACCGAGAAGTTCCAAACATCGGTGCCCGGCATTTTCGCGGTGGGCGATATCAACTCGTATCCGGGCAAGCTGAAGCTGATCCTGTCGGGTTTCCACGAGGTGGCGCTGATGGCGCAGGCCGCCAAGCGCGTCATCAGCCCTGGCGAACGCATCGTATTCCAGTACACGACTTCGTCGACCAGCCTGCAGAAGAAGCTCGGCGTCTCGGGCTAATTATTCCGACAGGATCGGCGCCGGATCGTCGACGTGGCCTCGAAGTTCTTTCTCGGGCATCAGGGTCAGCGCGATGAGGCCCAGTCCCAGAGTGCCGGCCGCGACGAGGAAGATCATCGCGAAGGGTTCGGCCGATACGACATGTCCGGCCACCTCAACGCCTTCACCGGCCAGCGGCAATCCGAAGCCCAGAGCGACGGCGCCGAGCATCGCGACCCCCAATGCACTGCCCAGCGAACGCAGAAAGGTAAGCACCCCAGTCGCTACGCCGAGATGCATTCGGTCGACGGCGTTCTGCACGGATACGGTGGTTACCGGAAACGTCGTACCGGTTCCCAGCCCGATACAGATGGTCAGGACTTCGACGACAAGCAGCGATGAATGGCCGGCGACAAAGGCCAGCAGGCCCATGCAAAGGATGGCGAAGATGACGCCGACCATGGCGATGCGCTTGTAGTGGGTGAAGCGCGGTATCAGGCGGCCGCTGGACGCGGCGCCGCCCACGGTTCCAAGCAGTAGCCCAAGCATTGCAATGCCCGACTCGCTCGCCGTCAGGCCAAGTATCGATTGCAGATAGACAGGCAGATAGACGGCAAGGCCGACGCTGGCGGCCTGGAGCAGGAACATCGACAGAGTGCCGGCCAGGACGATCGGGTTGCTTAATACCTCAAGCGAAATGAGCGGTTCGCCCGCCCGCGTCAGCCGCAGGGCAAAGGCGCCCCAGAAAAGCGCGGAGCACGCCAGGACGCCAATGACTTCCGGCGATAACCAGGGATAGGCGCTGCCGCCCCAGTTCAGCGCCAGCAGCAACAGCGCCGTGGCGACGATGAGCAGCAATGCGCCGAGACCATCGATGCTGTGATTCTTGGCCGCGATCGGCAGCTTCTTGAGCGGCTTGTTGATGATCGCCATCGCAACAAAGCCCAGCGGGATGTTGATCCAGAAGATGAGGGACCAGTGCAGATGTTCAGCAAAAGTGCCGCCCAGCAGCGGCCCGGCGACGCTGGCAACGGCCCAGGTGCCGGAGAACCACGCCGCATAGCGCGCGCGCTCGCGCGGCGGGACAAGGTCTCCGACCACGGTCTGCGTCAGCGCGAAGAGGCCGCCGCCACCAGCCCCCTGGATCGCGCGCCCCAGGATAAGAACGAACATGTTGGGGGCCAGTGCGCTGACCAGCGATCCGGCGAGAAAGATGAGGATTGCCGCATAGACGGTCGGTCGCCGTCCATGGACGTCGGAAATCTTGCCGTAGAGCGGTGCCACGGCGGTTGCGGTCAAGAGGTAACCAGTGACGATCCATGGCAGGTATTCGGCATGGCCGAGCGAGCGCCCGATGGTCGGCATGGCGGGCGCGACGATGGTCTGGTCAAGGGCTGCCAGCAGCATCGACAGGAGGACGCCGCCGATGATAGCGTTCTTTTCGCTTTCGGTCAGCGGCGCGTTCGCCGCCGCGATGACCTGCTTGTCGACAGCCTGGTCCATAATTCTCGTCCATGCGCTTTGCGCTGCCGCATCGGGTCTGTCTGGTGCATCCGCGGTGCGATCGATCGTGATGCTCGTGCTTCCAGCTTGTGCGCGTAGCAACCCTGGATATGTCGTTCCGTATAGGCCTATTTCGACTAGTGCTCGAAAAAAATCGAAACTGGCACTACGCTTCCGCCCGGTTGGCTTGCATCCAGACCAACGGAAGCGGTGAGGAGATTCAGGTCGGCGGCGGCAATTGGCCACTTCCGATGCGTTCCATCCGGTAGCGCATCAGCCGCAGGATGCGGCTTTCGAAATTGGCGCCTTCGACAAGGTCAAACCGCAGCTGATCCTGATCGTGTCTGGCAAGCTCAACTGCCGTGATCTTGGCGGCCTTGGCCTTTGCCGCATCGCAATCCTTCTGCGGATAGCTTGCCTTCAACGCGTCTTCGAGTGCACGGCCGTGGTTCTTGGCGATCTCGACATGGCGGTCTTCATGGCGCTTGATGTCGGCCGACAATGTATCCCAGAACAGCCGCACGTCGGCATCGGCTTTGCGCGGCCGGCGCCATTCGGGGAGGATCACCTTGACCTTGACGGTCACGACCGCGTCGGCGATCCGGCAGGAGCCGGACTGGCTAGCGTAGCTGATGCGTGTCGTGAAGGCCATCTGGGTGGCGCCAGGGTGGCGCGATCCCGTGCTTTTGACCTGCGGCCCGTGTTTGGCGAGTTGCTGCTCGATATCCTCCAGCGTTCTGCCGCCGATGGCGAAATAGCTGTATGTCTTCACCAGATTGGCCGCATCCGCCGGAACGGCGGCGGTAAGCAGCAGTGCGCAGAGCAGGGATCGTGTCATCATGTTGCCTCTTCTGTCACCTTGCTTTACGGCCTTTGCCGACGCAACGGAACTGATCCGATGCGGATCACACATCGTTGATGACCTCTTGGTTGATGAGCCCATGGTTGATGCGCAATGACGGCGGGGCGATGGCAGCTGGCGCATGGGCGCCATCTCGGGCTTGGCGGCAAGGCCGTGGTGGTCGGCATCCTCAATGTCACGCCCGACAGCTTCTCCGATGGCGGCCTGTTTGATGCTCCCGAAACCGCGCTGGTCCAGGCGCGCCGCATGATCGGGGAAGGCGCCGCAATCATCGATGTCGGCGGAGAATCCACTCGGCCGGGCGCCGCCGCGATCTCGGCCACCGAGGAGCAGGCCCGTATCCTGCCGGTGATCGAGGCGCTGGCACGTGCGGGCGACGTGCTGATCTCGGTGGACACCTATCGTGCGGAGACAGCGCGGCTCGCCGTGGCCGCCGGCGCGCACATCGTCAATGATGTCTGGGGTCTGCAGCGCGAGCCCGACATTGCGCGAGTGGCGGCCGAAACCGGCGCCGGGCTCGTCATCATGCATACCGGCCGGGATCGCGAGAAGCTTCCCGACGTGATCGCGGACCAGCTGGCGTTCCTGGGGAAATCGCTGGAGATCGGGCGCGGGCAAGGTGTCGCCGACGACCAGATCGTGCTCGACCCCGGCTTTGGTTTCGCCAAGGAGACGGCTGAGGAAAACCTCGACCTGATGGCACGGTTTTCCGAGCTTGATGCACTCGGCTTCCCACTGATGGCCGGTACGTCGCGAAAGCGCTTCATCGGCACCGTCACCGGTCGCGATGCAGCCGACCGGGCAGCCGGGACGGCGGCGACCAGCGTCATTCTCCGGCTCAAGGGCGCGCATCTGTTTCGCGTCCATGATGTCGCAATCAACGTGGACGCGCTGGCCGTGGCGGATGCTATGCTGGCGCGGGAAACCGGATCGGAACGCTGAGCCATGTATGTCATCCGCATGAAGAATTGCGCCTTCTTTGCCCGGCACGGCGTGCTGGACGAGGAAGAAGCGCTCGGTCAGCGCTTCTATGTCGATGCCTCGCTCACCGTCGAGCCCGGACGCGCGCTCGTCGATGACGCCATCGGGGAAACCGTCAATTACGGCGTCGCCTTCACCGTCATTGAGGAAATCATCACTGGACACAGGCGTTTCCTGATCGAGGCCTTGGCCCTGGAAGTCGCAAAGGCTCTCGCCGGGCGCTTTCCCCAGATCCGCAAAGCCGAGGTTACCGTTCGGAAGCCGAATGCCCCGGTGCCTGGCGTGCTCGATTACGTCGAGGTGACCGTTGTCTGGCCCGAGTAACACCGTCTATCTGAGCCTCGGCGGCAATCTCGGTGATCCGGCCAAGTCGATGGGGGCCGCGTTGCGCCTGCTCGACGCCGATACCGACACTGACGTGGCCGCCGTTTCTTCGCTCTACCGGACGCCGCCCTGGGGCAAGCTCGACCAGCCGGACTTCCTCAACGCGGCCGCCGAATTGTCGACACGGCTGTCGCCGCGGACATTGCTCGACCTCTGCCTCGATGCCGAGCGAAAGCTCAAACGTGTGCGCGAGGAGAGGTGGGGGCCGCGCCTCATCGACATCGACATCCTGGTGTTCGGCGACCGCATCATCCATGAAACGGGCCTCGAAGTGCCGCATCCGCGCATGCTGGAGCGCGCCTTCGTGCTGGCGCCGCTGGCCGAGATCGCGCCAGACCTTACCGTAGACGGCAAACGCGTTGTCGATCGCCTGGGCGCGGTCGATGCGGCCGGCATCGAGCGGCTGCCGTCCGGCCGCGACTGGTGGCTGCGCTAGCTAGACCGGCGGTATCAGCCGGAGAAACCACCGTCATCCAGGAACGCTTTTTCCTCAGCAGTCGTCTCGCGGCCGAGCATTCTGTTGCGGTGCGGGAAACGGCCGAAGCGCTGGATGATGTCGCGATGTTCCAGCGCGTATTTCAGATTGAACTCGGCCCTGGCGGTGTGAAGTTCGACGGACAGTTCCTGGTCGGCAAGGTTTTCCGAATGTTCGAACGGCAAATAGAGGAACACTCGGACCTCCGGTTCCAGCACGATATCATGGCCGGCAGCGACCGCCTTTTGCGCAAAATGCTTCGCCAACGGGTCGGTGGCATACATATGGCCGGTGCCGCGAAAGCAATTGCGCGGAAACTGATCGAGCAGGATCATCAGCGCCAGCGAGCCTTCGGCATATCCTGACCAGTCGTCGTATTCACGGCGCGCGGCGGCGTAATGGAGGTCGAGGAAGCCGTCGCGGAAATCGGCATCGAAAGCGTTGTTCTTCTCGAACCACGCATCCTCGCCGGCGTCGCGCCAGAATTTGGTGACCGACAGGGCTCTGCTGTCCAGTTCCATTGCCTGATTCCCCAATTCAATTCGCCGGTTCGGATTTATGCAGGACGCCGGCCGTTTCCTCGTTGAGCGCCTGACCGGGACGGCGGGGCGTGGAAAGCGGGGCCGGGATCGGCGTGCCGATATTGCCTTTCAGGAAACGCTGTCCCGAGCGGATGCCTTCGGCGAGCTGGGTCTCGAACCGGGCCGTGTCGCGGCGCCTGACGTCCTCGATCGTTTCGGCGACGTCTTCGGGATCGACGCCCAGCGCCTCGAGGGTCGAGCCACCAAAGACGAGCGCCGATTCGAAGGTTTCGCGCAGCTGATAGTCGACGCCGGCGCGAATGAGTTGCAGTGCCGTGCCGCGGTCGAACGCACGTGCCAGCACCGTAAGCAAGGGAAACTCCGCCTTGACGAGTTCGGCGATCCGGGTGGCGGCGTCGGGCTTGTCGACACAGATGAGCACGGCCCGCGCGCGGCCGGCCCCGGCCGCGTGCAGGATGTCCAGCCGCGTGCCGTCGCCATAATAGACCTTGAAGCCGAAATCGGCGGCCGCCTGGATCATCTCGACATCGTTGTCGATGATCGAGACGTCGATGCCGCGCAAGAGCAGGGGTTGGCTCGCGATCTGGCCGAAGCGGCCGAAGCCGATGACCAGCACGCTGCCGGTCAGGCCGTCGGCGACTTCGACGCCATCCAGCGACTGCTCGTCGCGCGGCGTGAAATAGCGCAAGGCAATGATCGCCAGCGGCGTCAGCACCATGGAGATGATGACGATCGCCGTCAGCGTCGCGTTTGCCTGGCCATCGATGATACCCACGGCGGCGGCCGCGGAATAGAGCACGAAAGCGAATTCACCGCCTTGCGCCATGAAGATCGCGCGTTCCAGCGCCTCGCGGTGGCCTGATTTCAGAATGCGGGCGACGATGTAGATGCCGAAAGCCTTCATCATCATGTAGGCGACGACATAGGTGGCGATCAGCTTCCAGTTCGCGGCCACCACATGCAGATCGAGCGACATGCCGACCGCAAGGAAGAACAGGCCGAGCAGGATGCCGCGGAACGGCTCGATGTCGGCTTCGAGTTGATGGCGGAAGGTCGATTCCGAGAGCAGCACGCCGGCCAGGAACGCGCCCATCGCCATCGACAGGCCGCTGAGCTGCATGGCGAGCGCCGACCCGAGTACGACCAGAAGAGCCGCGGCCGTCATCACTTCGCGCGCACGGGCATCCGCCAGGATGCGGAAGAAGGGGTTGAGCAGATAGCGTCCCGCCACCACCAGTCCCACGATCGCGGCGAGGCCGATGCCGACCTCGGTCAGCCGCTCCGACAGGCTGGTATCGGCACCGCCGGGCGCCAGGAAAGCGATCAGGGCGAGCAGAGGCACGATCGCCAGATCCTCCAGCAGCAGGATGGAAACGATGCGTTGGCCCTTGGGCGAGGCGATTTCGCCGCGTTCCTCAAGAAGCTGCATGACAATGGCCGTCGAGGTCAGCACGAAACCGGCGCCGGCGACGAAGGATTGCGCGATCGGAAACCCTCCGGCCATGCCGACACCGGTCAGCAGCACGGCGCATACCCCGACTTGAAGCGCGCCAAGCCCAAAGATCTCGCGGCGCAGGCCCCAGAGCCGCGACGGCTGCATTTCCAGGCCGATGATGAACAGGAACATGACGACGCCGAGTTCGGCGACGTGGAGGATGGCTCCCGATTCAGAAAAGACACCGATGCCGAATGGGCCGATCACCACGCCGGCGGCCAGGTAACCGAGAATCGAACCGAGACCCATGCGCTTGAAGATCGGGACGGCCACCACACCCGCCGCCAGCAGCGCCACCACCTGAATGAGATCGCTGCCTGATGCTTCCGCTGCCATGCCTCTTGTCCCTGTGTCCGACATCACTCCTTGCATGCAGTTGGAGGGGGAGGCAAGGGCGGGGAGCCTGCCAGGACGGGTAGATGCCGTTGAAGCGATTCCCCTGGTGGAACAACGGTCTCCGCTTGCCTGTCGGACGACTGGTATCTACATAAGCCAGATGCTTGACTATTCGTCCCGGCCGAGTCCCCCGCCTCACATCCCGATGGATGCGCTCAGCGAAGTTCTACAGGACTTTCGCTTGAGTGGCGTCAATTATGGTCGCTGCGAGCTCCGACATCCTTGGAGCATAGAATTTCCGCAACAATCGCTGCTTCGTTTTCACTTTGTTGGTCAGGGTCCATGCTGGATTTATACCGAAGCGCAAGGCTGGCAGGAGTTGCGCGATGGCGATCTGGTGCTGCTGCCGCAAGGTATCGCCCATCGGCTGGCGAGTGCGCCGGACGTCGTGGGCGACTCGCTCGAGCGTTGCCAGGTGACCAAGTTGGGGGGCAACGTCTGCGAAGTGGTGCGGGAAGGCACAGGCGCGACAAGCACCCTTTTCTGCGGCTCCATGGCCTTGAGTGCCTGTGCGCTAAACCCGCTAATTACGTTGATGCCGCCCATCATCAGGGGTTGCGACGTGGCCGGCAATGACGCGATCGTTGGTCCTTTGCTGGCGGCTATGACCGCGGAAGCCGCGCAACCGCAGATGGGCAGCGCCACCATCTTGTCTCGTATGGCGGACTTGCTGACAGCCCGGCTCATTCGCTGCTGGGTCAATTGCACGGGGGCTTCGACCACCGGATGGCTCGCGGCCATCCGCGACCCCCATATTGGCCGCGCTCTGGCAGCCATGCACAGAGACCCCGGCCATAACTGGACGCTCGAAAGCCTCGCCGGCCTGGCAGGCCAATCTCGCTCGATTTTCGCGAAGCGCTTCAGTGCCGTATTGGGAGAAGGCGCGGCACGCTATCTCGCCCGTCTGCGCATGCAGCTTGCCCGCGATTTGTTGGGGCAAAACGGCTTGTCGGTGGCCGAGGTTGCTACCCGCTTGGGCTATGATTCCGAGGCATCCTTCGCTCGCGCCTTCAAGCGCATCACTAATGTCTCGCCGGGCGTTGTGCGTCGCACAATTCCCGGACGAATAGACATGAATTTCGGATTTTGAGATACATATCATCCGAAAAGACTTGTTTATGAAGATCTCCAAACTTTGGAGATCCTTCCGTGACTGACACAACATTACAGCTTGAAGACGCGGCGATAGACGCCGCGCCGACCACGTGGAGCGCAACCACATGGTTCGCGGTCCTTTCGTTGGCGGCCACCAGCTTTGCGTTGGTGTCCGCCGAATTCCTCCCGGCAGGTCTGTTGACGCCGATGGCGCGCGATCTCGGCATCAGCGAGGGGACGGCTGGGCAGGTGGTCACCGCCACCGCTTCCGTCGGCGCCTTGACGGCCATGTTGAGCAATGTCCTCATCGGCCGATTGAACCGCAAGACGGTGCTTGTCGGCCTCATGGCCTTGGCGGTCGGTTCCAACATTCTTGCGGCGCTGGCGCCCAATTTCTGGCTGTTATTGTTGGGCCGGGCCGGGCTGGGGATCGCTCTCAGCGCTTTCTGGGCCCTTTCGGTAGCCGTCGTGGCGAGGCTGGTTGGCGCCAATGCGACGGGGCGGGGCATGGCTATCGTCACCCTCGGCGTCTCGCTCGCAACAATCGCCGCACCGTCGATGGGCGCGTTGATCAGCGACTGGCTGGGTTGGCGCAGCGCCATGGCCATGACGGCGGGGTTGGCCTTGCTTGCCATGCTGCTGCAGTTACTCAGCCTGCCGACCTTGCCTGCAACGGCAAGCAATAGTCTTGCAGACGTCCTTCGGCTGACACGGCGACGTGGCATTCAACTCGGTATGCTTGCTATCCTTTTGCTGATGACGGGGCATTTTGCCGGCTCGGTCTATGTACGTCCGTTTCTCGAACACGTGACGCTCCTTGCGACCGGGCCAATTGCCCTGGCGTTGCTCGGATTTGGCATCGCGGCTGTGATCGGCAATATTGCCGGTGGCCGCATGGCCGACGCCAATATCCACGTGGCTCTCGTGGTTACGGCCGCATTGATGGCGTTCGCGGCGCTGGCATTGGTGCTTTGGGGCGTGCACATCGGCGTTGCCTTTGGCTTCGCCACGCTATGGGGCTTCGCCTTCGGCATGGCGCCGGTGGTGCTGCCGACAAATCTGTCTCGCGCGGCGCCGGACGCGCTGGAAGCAGCGGGCAGCCTGATGGTCGCGTCCTTTCAGGTCGCCATCACCATCGGCGCGGTTGTCGGCGGTTATGTTGTGGATACTTATGGCCCGACAGCGCCTTTGACTGCGACTGCCATCCTTGCCGCATCGACGGCCGTCTTGGCACTGCTACAACCGCGCAGCTGAACTTTGCCGCCACCGACACAGTAGCCTGAATCCGGTCGTTGGCAATGTTGCAGGCGCGTTACACAAGTTGACGTCGGTAACGCGTTGCTTGTTGCCGCAGTCGAAGGCTAAGCACGCTCGGCTTCGGCCATTGGGGGTGCGCGGCGATCATGTCCCACCCTTTTGAGGAGATGACTGACATGAAGAAGTTTTTGCTCGTTGCCGTCGGGCTGGCGGTGCTTGCCGGTTCCGCCTGTTCGAAGGCGCCGGAATGCACGACCGAGATGGCGACCAAGAAGGCGCAGGATATGGCCGCCGCGCTGCAGGAGGCGATCACCAAGGATCCCTCCAAGGCGGCTGACCTGACCGCCAAGGTCCAGGCGGTGACGACCAAATATCAGGGCTCTACGACCCTGGCCGACGCCTGCAAGGCGTATGACGAGGTGACCGCCGCGATCAAGGGCTGACGCCCGACTGTTTCAAAGGAGGCGGTGGCGATGGGCTGCCGCCTCTTTGGTTTTTTTGGGGTGTATTCGAGCAATTCCAGGAAAGTGTGAAGCGATTTTCGTCGCTCAGTTCGGCGAGATGGAGCCGACTTCGACGGCATCGACCCGCTTAAGACTCATGCCGATGACCGGCACCAACTGGTCCTGAACGCGCACGGCGATCGTCACCGTCATCGAATTGTCGTCGGGAATGCGTGCCTGCATGACGCCGCGCAGTTGGTTGCGGTTGATGGTGAAGACGACCTTGCGGGCGTCGACGACATTGCCGCCGATGATATCGAGGCCGGCACCGGCCGCGCCACCCATGAAGGAACCCTTGTAGTCGCGGCCCTTGCGCTCGATCTTGGCCGACATCGGCTGGGTGAACATGCCGACCCGGCAATCGCCGTCAAGCGTCATGCCCATCTTGCCGTCGGGGGTGGCGCCGGTGAAGCTGCAGTTGAATTTCGTGCCCTTGTACTTGCCGGCGACGATCTCGCCGGGGCCAATCCACTTGCCTTCGGCCGACTGGAAAAACTGCTTGTCCGGCTCTCCGGCGCAGGCCCCGGAGGCAATACCGGCGACCGCTGTGATCGCCGCCGCCAGGGGCAGGATGCTGGACAGAATTACGCTTTTCATCGACGACACCCGGCAACAACGAGACTGTTTGAAACCGGTTTGACCATGAAGAAGATTGGTTAATGCTTCGTCACCGGGAGCCTTCGAAACCGCAATCCGAGCACCGTCCCAAAGAGCTGGACGCTATTTGGCGGAGCCGGCTGTTTCGGCGTCTTTCTTGGTCGCGAACGATGTCAGGGCGGCGAGAAAATCGCCCAGTCCCGGGCGCTTGGCGGCGCTGAAGGGCAGGGGGCGCGCCGTCTCCATCGCCGCGATGCCGATGCGCGCCGTCATCATGCCGTTGACGACGCCCTCGCCGAGCTTTGCCGAGAGGCGCGCCGCCAGGCCGTGGCCGACGATCTGTTGGACAAAGCTGTCGCCGATGGCAATCGAGCCGGTGACCGCCAGATGCGCCAGCACACTGCGCGCCAGATGGAAGAAACCCAGCGTTCCGGGCCGTCCGCCATAGAGTTCCGACAGCCGGCGGATGAGGCGCCCGGCCTCGAAGACGACATAGGCGACATCGACGAGCGCGCGCGGGCTCACCGCCGTCACCAATGAGACCCGCTTGGCGGCCTCGAGAATCATCACCTTGGCCCTGACATCGAGGGGACCGAGGATTTCCGCTTCCGCCAGGCGCACCAGATTGGCGCCGTCGATGATCTCGCCGCGCAATTCGGCCAGCGCGCGCCGGCCAGCCGCGGTCTCGGGTTTGGCCGCGACAAAGGCCGACAGTTCATCGACCACCGCGCGTGCCGCCTTCGGATCGTCACGCGCGATGGCATTGAGCGCGCGCTTCTGCAGCTTTTCGACCTCGGCGAGGCGGGCGATCGCCAGGAATTCGCGGATCAGGATCACCAGAAGCGCCAGCAGCGCAATCGCCGCCATGCCGGCGGCCAGCCAGCCCAGCCATTCGGCGCGGGCAAAGAGATCGTGTATCAACTGGTCGGTCCACAGGCCGACAGCCAGCGAAACCAGCACGCCGAAGGCGCCGAAAAAGATGCTGCCGAGAACCGAGCGCCTTCTGGGGGCGACCGCCGGCGGTGGCTCGGCGGCAACAATGTCCGGTTCGTCGAAAACGTCGACCTCCGCCGGGATGACCAGCGCCACATCGGCCTTCATCGGGCGCGGTTTGCGCGGCGGTTCGGCCTGGCGCGCTTGCGGCGCGTCTTGTTTCGGCGCGGCTTCCGGCTCGATACGGAATGCCGCCGGTTTGCGGGGCGCGGTCATGCCAGATGGTCTCCGATCAGGAACTGCAAGGCGCGGTCGAGCCTGATATGCGGCAGCGACAGCGTGACACCTTCGGCAGTGCGTTCGAGTTTCGGCGGACGGAACCGGACGAAGCGGATTGCCGGGTCCGTGGGGTCCTGCCTGTGGTCCGACCCCGAAAGGTCGAAAACAGCATCAATGTTTTCCGGTAAATCACCAGGAAATATAGCTGTTTCCGTCTTTCCATCGAATGTTTCGCCATTGATCTTCTCGCCGGCGATCGGCGTGCCGATGATAACAGGCAATGTCTCGCGGCCCTGCTTTACGGTACCCTCGCGGGTTGCGCGCACCGCCGCCATGGCGACCACGTCGACATCGGCGCCGGTGAAATTCGCCCGCGCCACGGCGCGGTCAGCCAGGCGCCGCACGATGGCCTGCAGCCGCTCATGACTTTCGTGGTGCAGATGATCGGCCTTGGTCGCAGCGACCAGGATGCGGTCGATACGCCGGGAGAAAAGGTCGGTGAGGAAGCTGCCCCGGCCAGGACGGAAACAGCTCAGGATCTCGGTGACGGCGCGCTCCAGGTCGGCCATGGCACCAGGCCCGGCGTTCAGCGCCTGCATGGCGTCGATGAGCACGATCTGGCGGTCCAGACGCGTGATATGCTCGCGGAAGAACGGTTTGACGACATGCGTCTTGTAGGCCTCGTAGCGCCGTTCCATCATGGCGTGCAGCGAGCCGTTGCGCGCGCGCCTGTCTCCGAGGCCTGCCAGCGGCGCGAAGGTCAGTGCGGGAGAGCCTTCGAGGTCGCCGGGCATCAGGAAACGTCCGGGCGGCAGGGTCGAAAGCGCCCGCTCGTCGAGCTTGCATGCCTTGAGATAGGCGGCGAAGCTATCAGCC
Organism: Mesorhizobium sp. B2-5-4; assembly: GCF_006441095.1. Lineage (NCBI taxonomy): Bacteria > Pseudomonadati > Pseudomonadota > Alphaproteobacteria > Hyphomicrobiales > Phyllobacteriaceae > Mesorhizobium > Mesorhizobium sp. B2-5-4. Next base: position 134,647 of record NZ_VFUR01000011.1, read on the forward strand.
AGCCGGCGTGCCGTCATTTCGTCGGCGTCGGCATTCGGTTCGATTTTCGCCGAGATCGCTCGCCAGGGCCGCGAAAGGTCCTCGCGCACTGGCAGCGTGGCCATTTCGAGGGCTTCGCGCGAAAAATCGGCGAAGGATTTGCCGAGCAGCGGCAGGTCGAGCAGCCATTCGCCGGGGTAATCGACAATGTCGACCGACAGTTTGCCTGACGAAAACATGCGGTTCCAGCCGGAGGCCGATTCATATTCGATCGTCAGCCGCAGTTCCGAAATGGCGCGGGTCGAGTCCGGCCAGACGCGATCGTTGACCAGAGCGGCGATGTGGTCCTCGTACTGAAAACGCGGCACGGCATCGTCGGGCTGCTGTTCGAGGAAGGCGCGCGCGATCCGCCCCGATTTTTGCGCCTCGAAGAGCGGCAGGCGTCCGCCGTGGATCAGATTGTGGACGAAGGCCGAGATGAAGACGGTCTTGCCCGCGCGGGAGAGACCCGTGACACCCAGACGCAGCGATGGAGAAAAAAGTCCGGTGGCACGTCCCGACAAAGTGTCGAGGGCAATTCTTGCCTCGTCGGTGAAGGTGGTCAGCGATGATGCCAAAATGTGCTCTCTCGGACTTGCGTCCGTCCGATATAGGCGCTGGAACCAGGCTTTGAAATGGTGCTGGAAATCGGCATCAGAGATCGGCAGGTGTCAGGAACGCTTCGAGATAACCCGTTCCCTGGGCCGCTTTCGCCAGATTGCCGGGGAAACGGACGACGGCGAGACCCGAGGTCGGAAAGCCATGATTGAGCATTGCCCGCTCCGTCTCGCCACCATCGCCCGAAACCGCCATGGCGAGATCCTCAGTCATCGGGTTGTGGCCTATGACCAGCAATGATCCGGGTCCGCCATGATCCCGGACGAGCCGGAGATAGCCGGCCGCGTCTTCGCTGTAGAGCGTGTCGAAAAACAGCACCTTGCCTGTGTCGGTCTGGCCGGCCAGTCCCTCGAGCGTTTCCCTGGCGCGTTTGGCGTTGGAACACAGCGTCAGGTCCGGAACATAGGAGCGGGATCGCATCGCGGTCCCCATCTTTTCGGCATCGGCGCGGCCGGATGCGTCGAGTGGACGATCGAAATCACGCATGCCTGGCAAGGCCCAGCCGGCCTTGGCGTGTCGCAACAGATAAAGCCTGCTCACACAACCTCCAATGACGCCCGAAAAGCCGAAGTCCTGCCGCGATTAGCCACGAGAAAAGCTTCGCGCACAATGGTGCGCGTTCTTCGGCACGGCGAATCACTTGCAGGGCGATCGGCGAGCATCGTCGTACTTTCGCCATCAAAACAGATTTATCCCGCTCCGGCGAAGGCCGGAGACACACTTTAACAATTGCGTGAGTCGGCGGTTGATTGCGCTTGTGCAGGCGTCTGGCGGCGAATATATAAGCGCCAAATTTGGGGCTGTTGGGTGAGTCGAATGAACGACATCGTTACCGCCGATTACGTACCCTCCGAAGACGAGCCGTTCATGAACGAACGGCAGAAATCCTACTTCCGCTCGAAGCTCGTCACCTGGAAAAATGACATCTTGCGCGAAGCGCGCGAAACACTCGAAATCCTGCAGCAGGAAAACGCCAACCATCCCGACCTCGCCGACCGCGCCTCTTCGGAAACCGACCGCGCCATCGAGCTCAGGGCCCGTGACCGTCAGCGAAAGCTCATCTCAAAGATCGATTCGGCGCTGCAGCGCATCGACGAAGGCACTTATGGCTATTGCGAGGAGACCGGTGAGCCGATCGCGTTGAAGCGGCTCGACGCGCGCCCGATCGCTACCTTGTCGATCGAAGCGCAGGAGCGGCATGAGCGCCGTGAAAAAGTCTATCGCGACGACTGATAGATCGCCTCTGCATTGATTGCCAAATGGCCGGTTCTCCGGCCATTTTTGTTCGACGTCGGCGCGCGCTTGAACGTCGACTGGTTCAACTCACTGGCAGGCGGCCCGGGCGCAAATCATCTCTTCTGGCTCGAGAGTTCGCCCAAAAGCCTGGTCATTTCATCGTCGAGCGACGGCGGCGCCTTGGCTGCCGGTTTGTCGGCCGGCCCGCCGGACTGGGGCTGGTCTAGCGAAACTTCGAGTTCCTTCATCAGCGTGTCGTCGATGCTGTCCTGCCTCGGCGGCGGCGGTGGCGCGTGCCTGACGGCATTGGCGTTGGCGGAGCCATAGGCAGGCAGCGGCGTGACATTGGTCGACTGATAGGGTTGCGCCGCTGGTTTCGGTGTGGGAGCCGGGGCCGGTGGCGGCGCTGCCGGGCGCTGGCGGGCGGGTCCTGCCACCGGCTGTGGAGCGGGTGCTTGTCTGGGAGGCGCGGGAGCGGGCTGCGGCGGCCGCGGCTTCGCGGCCGCCGGGACAGGCTGCAGGCCGCCATCTCCGGTCAACGCAGGACGACGCGGCGCGGCGAGGCGGATGTCGCGTTCGACAACAACGTCGGTCGGGCCGCCAATCAGGAGCAAATGTTCGATGTCGTCGCGTCGCACCAGCACCAGTCGGCGATGGCTGTCGACGGCGGTGGCGTCCATGACAGCGAGCCGCGTCTTGCGGTTGCGGCCCCCCGCGACAAACGTGCCGAAGGTCAGGTTGCGCACGAGCCTGACGATGATGAGAACGATGACCAGCAGGATCAGCGCCGCGAAGGTCCACAGGAGTGCCGCCGCATAACCGGGACCCGCTACGCTATCCAGCCACTGCATTGGTTCCCCCTGATCGGTTTTGGAAGTGACGCGACACTAGACCGTTGCGACTGGCCACCGCAAGTTGCCTTTCACTCATCGTGAACAGCTTGAAACACAGGGAAGGCCGGCCGACATCATTTTTATCTGACATTTGCCGCCCGGGCCTTTTCCGGACTAGGAGAATGTGATTCAACCGGCTAAAGCGCGTCGCGCTGAAGCAGATTCATGCGACGCGCTTTAGGTCCTTGTTTTTCATGCATGTCGTTTTCGCGAAACCGAAGTCGCTTTTGGGCGACATGCATTAGGGGCGGGTGTCGGAAACTCGGATTTCACGAGCAGGGGGCATATGGCCAAGGAAGCGCGCGGCGATTTCTATCCGGTACCGATCGTCGACCAGAATACGCGACCGGGCGCGGTCACCCGGCTTATCATCTTCATCGTCGTTCTGACGGGAGCGGCAATCGTCTTCGGCCTTTTCCGGGAGCGCCTCGGCGATCCCTTCCTGCTCGGCATGCTCGGCGTGCTGGCGATGATCGGCGTCGGCTTCCTGTTCGCGACCGCGATCGGCTTCGTGCAGATCACACCGCGCTCGACGGGCGACGAACTGTCCAAGGCTTTCGTCGACTCGATGTCACAGGGCCTGCTGGTCACGGACACCAAAGGCCGCGTCGTCTACGCCAATCGGGCCTATGCCGATATGACCGGGGCCTCCTCGGCCGCAGACCTGAAGACGGTCGAAGGATTGCTCTCCGATATCCCCGAAGCCTCGGTGACCATCTACCGGCTGGCGTCCGGCCTGCGTGACGGGCAGCCGGGCGACGGCGAGTTCCGGCTCGCGCAATCGATCCGGCCCGGCGCTGAACCGGGCGCCCGCTGGTATCGGGCACGCGCCCGCACGTTCAGCGTCCCGGGCCAGCGGCTGCCGATGCTGGCCTGGCAGCTCGCCGATATTTCGCAGGAGCGGGCCGAGCAGGAGCGTTTCTTCCTCGATCTGCAGAAGGCCATCGATCACCTCGACCACGCACCGGCCGGTTTCTTTTCGGCCGACCAGGACGGCCGCGTCACCTATATCAACGCCACGCTCGCCGGATGGCTGGGCATCGACCTTGCCAGCTTCACGCCCGGCGCCGTCACCTTGCCAGATATCGTTGCCGGCGACGGCATGGCGCTGGTGCGCTCCGTCAAGGCGGATCCCGGCACGACGCGCAATGCGGTCATCGATCTCGACTTGACGACGATGACCGGCGAGGCGCTGCCGGTACGCTTCATGCATCGCGTTTCGGCCAGCCGGGAGGGCGTCGGCGGCCCAACACGCACCATCGTGCTCAACCGCACGCAAGGCGAGGATGCCTCGGCCGATCTGCGCGCTTCGGAAGTGCGCTTCACCCGCTTCTTCAATTCGACACCGATGGCGATCGCCGGTGTCGATGCCAGCGGGCGCATCCTGCGCACCAATGCACCTTTTCTTTCGCTGTTTTCCTCGGTCGTGGACCGCGATGCCGTGGATCGCCGCGTGCGGCTCGACACCGTGATCCATGACCGCGATCGGCCGGCCTTTGCAGCCGCGTTCGAGAAAGCCCGGCAGCGGCAGGCCGACATCGAACCGATCGACACCGTGCTGCCCGGCAATGAAGAGCGGCACATCCGTTTCTACGTCAACGCCGTCGCCGACGGCACCGGCGGCGAAGGAGCCGAGGAATCGGCCATCGTCTACGCCGTCGAGACGACCGAGCAGAAGGCGCTCGAAGGGCAGATGGCGCAAAGCCAGAAGATGCAGGCCGTCGGCCAGCTCGCCGGTGGCATCGCACACGACTTCAACAATGTGCTGACCGCCATCATCATGGCATCGGATCTGCTGTTGACCAATCACCGGCCGTCGGATCCGTCCTTCCCAGACATCATGAACATCAAGCAGAACGCCAATCGCGCGGCCTCCCTGGTGAGACAGTTGCTGGCCTTCTCGCGCAAGCAGACGCTGCGGCCGGAAGTGCTGAACCTCACCGACGTACTCGCCGATCTCAGGATGCTGCTTGCCCGGCTGGTCGGCAACGACATCAAGCTCAAGGTCGACCACGGCCGCGACCTGTGGCCGGTCAAGGTCGATATCGGCCAGTTCGAGCAAGTGGTGGTTAACCTGGCGGTCAACGCGCGCGACGCGATGCCGACCGGCGGCGATCTCACGGTGCGCACCCGCAACGTGACCGCCGAGGAGTGCAAGAACTTTGCCTATCGCGAACTCACCGCGGCCGACTATGTGGTGGTCGAAGTCGAGGATACCGGCAGCGGCATCGCGCCCGACGTGCTGAAGAAGATCTTCGAGCCGTTCTTCACCACCAAGGAGGTCGGCAAGGGCACGGGCCTTGGCCTGTCCATGGTTTACGGCATCATCAAGCAGACCGGCGGCTTCATTTTCTGTGATTCCGAACTCGGCAAGGGGTCGACTTTCCGCATCTTCCTGCCACGTCACATCGCTGAAGCGAAAAACGCAGCTGAACCCGGCGAAGCGCCGGCCACGGCGCCGGCCAAACCGGTCGACAATGCCAAGGACCTGTCCGGGTCGGCCACGGTGCTGCTGGTCGAGGACGAGGACGCGGTTCGCATGGGTGGCATGCGGGCACTGACCTCGCGCGGCTACACCGTTCACGAGGCGTCCTCGGGCGTCGAGGCGCTGGAAGTGTTCGAAGCGCTCGGCGGCAAGGTCGATATCGTCGTTTCCGACGTGGTGATGCCGGAAATGGACGGGCCGACGCTGCTCGGTGAATTGCGCAAACGCCAGCCGGACATCAAGTTCGTCTTCGTCTCCGGCTATGCCGAGGACGCATTCGCCAGGAACCTGCCGGCGGAGGCGCATTTCGGCTTCCTGCCAAAGCCGTTCTCGCTCAAGCAACTGGCCACGATCGTGAAGGATGTGCTTGAATCCTAGTGGTTCGGACCTGACGGAAGAGTGCCTGTCGCGGGCCGGACCGGTATTCGCCGGAGGGAATATCCAACAAGCCTCAAGCGCGGCGCCTTCAAAAGCATCGTCGATCTCCAAACCGCCATCAACCGCTACGTGGTGTCGAGGCCATTCTTCTGAACTCGGGACCCGCGAAATCATTGCAGCGGTCAGACGTGGGCACCAAGTGTTAGATTCTATCCACTAGGTATTTCTGATGCCGCGCCCTTGCACAACGCCGTAACAACGCCATGATTATTGACAATATGGCAGGCGGGCTTGGGGGAGCAGCTGTTGACGCCACACATCGAGGCAGACAAGGGCGACTACGCCGACACGGTTTTGTTGCCGGGCGACCCGCAGCGCGCGGAGTGGATGGCGCAGACTTTCCTGGACGCGCCGCGCTGCGTCAATCGTCGACGCGGCGCTCTTGGTTTTACCGGCCTGTTTCGCGGCAAGCCCGTTAGCATTCAGGCGACGGGTATCGGTGTTTCGTCGTTCCTGATCTATGCGCATGAATTGCTTGACTATTATGGTGCCCGAACACTGATCCGTACCGGCACCTGCGGTACCCTGAGCGCCGAGGCAAAGCTGCGCAGCCTTGTAATCTCGCAATCGGCACGGCCTGAAGACACCGAAAGCGGTAGGGTCTTTGGTCTTTACGAAGCTGATGTCGGCCCGGATCCGGCGCTGCTCGCTTGCGCATTGGCTAAGGCAACCGAACTCGGCATCGACCACCACGCCGGCCTGACAGCCTGCACCGACATATTCTACCATCCTGAAGCGCCCGCCCGCTATGCCGATGCAAAGGCGCTCGGAGCGCTGGCCGTAGACATGGAAACCAGCGCGCTCTATCGCATCTCGGCGCATTTCGGCGCGAGGGCATTGTCGCTGCTGACCGTCGTCGACAATCTTATCACAGGCGAACAGGCCGACTATTCCGAACGCCAGGAGCTTTTCACCGACATGAGCCGCCTGGCGCTCGAAATTGCCACGCAAGGGCGCTAGGCGGCCTCGCGCTTCAGCACCTCCTCCATGGATGGCCGGTGGCCGCGAAGACGTGCAGACCGCTGGTGCCCCCAATGGCGGCGAGGGCCTATTGTGTGCCTCCCCGGGTGCAGGTCGAGGCGGTGAAGGCGCCATCGGGCTGCTTCATGATGATGTCGAAGGAGGGCGGGCTCTGGCCGTCGAGCGTTGCCTGGGTCATCGAGAGCGCGTTGCCGCCAGTGGTGTAGCCGCCCAGCGGGCCCAGCCACGAGATCACACCGTTTGCGTCCATCTGGTAATTGTAAGCCTGTTTGGCGGTACCGAAAGTGACGGGCCCCGTGTAGACATTTCCCTTGATGGTGATGTCGCCGAGATTGAGGAACAGGCCGAGCAGGTAGACTTCGCAGTGATAGGTGCCATCGGGCATCTTGCCGTCGCTGAAGTCGGCCCGCGCCGCTGCGGTTGCCGCCGCCAGAGACAATATGCCGATGAATATGCGTGAGATGCCTGATGTCATGATGCCGTCCGCTTGAACGACAAGCTTGCCCTATTTTTGCGCCGCGCCGCAACATTTGTTGCCCACGACGCGTGTGATACGGCCAAAATGTAGGCATTTGGGGAAAATGGGCTAAAATTAGGCAAACGCGCTCTACACTGCGCAATTTTCCCTCAGTCAATTTTCAACCGGTTCTCTTCTATCTGTTCATGCTAATATAACAACCCTCTGATAATCTTGTGATATTTCCCTATTTTCGGCATACCTTCAGCGGTTGGCATGGGGGTTGCATTGCATTGTCGCGGTGCAATCAACCAGCTTGGGAGTCTTCCGTAATGAGGGGTAATTTCTCGACAATAGCAAAAATGTTCTCGGCGAGCGTGGTTGCCGCCGGTCTGATGGCCGCTCCGGCCAGGGCTGCCGACGACACGATCAAGGTCGGCATTCTCCATTCGCTGTCGGGCACGATGGCGATCTCGGAAACGACGCTGAAGGACGCCATGCTGATGCTCATCGACGAGCAGAACGCCAAGGGCGGCCTGCTCGGCAAGAAGCTCGAAGCTGTCGTGGTCGATCCGGCATCCAACTGGCCCCTGTTCGCCGAAAAGGCGCGCGAGCTCATCTCGAAGGACAAGGTCGCGGCGGTGTTTGGCTGCTGGACCTCGGTGTCGCGCAAATCGGTGCTGCCAGTATTCTCGGAACTGGACAATATCCTGTTCTATCCCGTCCAGTATGAGGGCGAGGAGAGCGAACGCAACGTGTTCTACACGGGTGCCGCGCCGAACCAGCAGGCGATTCCAGCTGTCGACTACCTGATGAGCGAGGATGGCGGCTCGGTGAAGCGCTGGGTGCTCGAAGGAACCGACTACGTCTATCCACGCACCACCAACAAGATCCTCGAAGCCTACCTGAAGTCGAAGGGCGTCGCTGCCGAAGACATCATGGTCAACTATACGCCGTTCGGCTTCGCCGACTGGCAGACCGAGGTTTCGGCGATCAAGAAGTTCGGCTCGGCCGGTAAGAAGACGGCCGTTGTCTCGACCGTCAATGGCGACGCCAACGTGCCATTCTACAAGGAACTCGGTAACCAGGGCATCAAGGCCGAGGACATCCCGGTCATGGCCTTCTCGGTCGGCGAGGAAGAGCTGGCCGGTCTCGACACCGCACCCCTGGTCGGCCATCTTGCCGCCTGGAACTACTTCGAGAGCATCGATACGCCCGAGAACAAGAAGTTCATCGCCGACTGGCACAAGTTCATCAAGAACGACAAGCGCACCACCAACGATCCGATGGAAGCCCATTATATCGGCTTCAACATGTGGGTGAAGGCGGTCGAGAAGGCCGGCACCACCGATCCGGACAAGGTGATCGACGCCATGGTCGGCGTTTCGGTGCCCAACCTGACCGGTGGCTATGCGACGATGATGCCGAACCACCACATCACCAAGCCGGTGCTGATCGGCGAAATCCAGGCCGACGGCCAGTTCGAAACGGTTTCGCGCACACCGGGCCTGGTGATGGGCGACGAATGGTCGGACTATCTGCCGGACTCCAAGGAGCTGATCTCCGATTGGCGCAAGCCTCTGTCCTGCGGCAACTTCAACGTTGCCACGGGCAAGTGCGGCGGCAAGGGCACAAACTGATCCTCCCAGGTCTGCCGGGCTGGGCCCTCAGGCCCATGCCCAAGACCGCGCGCGTCCGGGCCGTTTTTCCTCCACAGTCCGGACGCCTAATTTCAAGCCTCCAAGGGTCCACAAAAGCCGATGACCTTGATCCGCACGATTGGCCTGACGCTGTTGTGCCTGCTGGCGATGCTGTCGTCGTCGGGGGCAGGCGAAGCCGATCTGCGCGCCACCATCGCCAAGTTCGCTACTGCCAAGGGTTTTTCGGACATCGGAGCAGTGGTGCATGAACTAACCGCCACAGGCGATCCAACGGTCGAAAGGCCGCTCTCGGCACTCGCCGACGGCAACCTCTATATCCGCAAGGCCGATTCCCTGGTTTTCGTCGGCAAGGAAGCCGGCGAAAGCATCCAGCTTTTCGACCCGCTCGGCAGCGACGCATCAGGCGAGGCTGCCAAGGACGACGTCACCAAGATCAAGGTCAACAACACGCTGCGTCGCGTCATCCGCGACGCGCTGGGCACGTTGACGCTTGGCGCCAAGGATTCGGCCGCACGACTGGCCGCGGCCGACACTATGTTCAAAACGCCCGATGCCTCGAACATAGAGCCACTCGACACGGCGATCGCCAAAGAGACCGTGGCTGGCGTCAAGGCCCTGCTCGAACAGGCTCGTGCGGCCTCGGTGCTTGTGTCCGATAGGCCTGAGGCTGACAAACTCGCCGCAGTCGCCTTGATCGGTACGCGTGGTGACCGCGATGCGGTTTCGCTGCTCACCTCGGTCGAAGCCAGTGCGTCGGGCGCGGTCAAGGACGCGGCGACGGCGGCGATCGCCAGCATCAATTCGACACTGGCCTTGTGGGATGCCGGCCAGAACATCTGGTACGGGATTTCGCTGGGTTCGGTCCTGCTGCTGGCCGCGATCGGGCTTGCCATCACCTTCGGTGTCATGGGTGTCATCAACATGGCGCATGGCGAGATGGTGATGCTTGGCGCCTACACGACCTTCGTCGTCCAGCAGGTGATCCGGACATCCTTTCCCGGATTGTTCGACTGGTCGCTGGTGATCGCGCTGCCGCTTGCCTTCCTGGTCGCGGCGTTCGTCGGTCTCATCATCGAGCGCGGTGTGATCCGCTTCCTCTACGGGCGGCCGCTGGAGACGCTGCTGGCGACCTGGGGCGTCTCGCTTATCCTGCAGCAGGCGGTGCGCTCGATCTTCGGGCCGACCAACCAGGAGGTCGGCAATCCGTCCTGGATGTCCGGCTCCTTCGACATCGGGCAACTGGCCATCACCTGGAACCGTCTGTGGATTCTGGTGTTCGCGCTCACGGTGTTCGGCATGTTGCTCTACGTGATGAAGCGCACGCCCTGGGGCCTGCAGATGCGCGCCGTCACCGCCAACCGGCGCATGGCCGCCTCGATGGGAATCAGGACGCCGTGGGTCGACGCTTTGACTTTCGCGCTAGGATCGGGAATTGCCGGCATTGCCGGCGTCGCGCTCAGCCAGATCGACAATGTCTCGCCCAATCTCGGCCGCGGCTACATCATCGACAGCTTCATGGTCGTCGTCTTCGGCGGTGTCGGCAATCTCTGGGGTACGCTGGTCGGCGCCTTTTCGCTCGGCATCGTCAACAAGGTTCTCGAGCCTTATGCCGGCGCCGTCCTCGGAAAGATTGTCGTGCTGGTGCTGATCATCCTGTTCATCCAGAAGCGCCCGCGCGGCCTGTTCGCGCTCAAGGGCAGGGCGGTGGAAGCATGATGTCAGGACGCTTCTTCGCCGCGGGTGCCGACCGCCGCATTGCCATCACCATTTTCGTCCTGCTGGCGGTGGCCGTCATCGTGCCGCTGCTCAACCTGGCCGTCTCGCCGACCAGCGCTTTCTACGTGCCGTCCTACATCGTGGCGCTGACCGGCAAATATCTCTGCTACGCGCTGCTGGCGCTCTCGCTCGACCTGGTCTGGGGCTATTGCGGCATCCTTTCGCTCGGCCACGGCGCCTTCTTCGCGCTCGGCGGCTATGCGATGGGGATGTATCTGATGCGTCAAATCGGCTCGCGCGGCGTCTACGGCAATCCGATCCTGCCCGATTTCATGGTGTTCCTGAACTACAAGGAGCTGCCCTGGTTCTGGACCGGCTTCGACCATTTCTGGTTCGCCGGCCTCATGGTCCTGGCAGTGCCCGGTCTGCTTGCCTTCATCTTCGGCTGGTTCGCCTTCCGAAGCCGTGTCACCGGCGTCTACCTCTCGATCATCACTCAGGCGATGACCTATGCGCTGCTGCTCGCCTTCTTTCGCAATGACATGGGTTTCGGCGGCAACAACGGCCTGACCGATTTCAAGGATATTCTCGGCTTCAACGTGCAAGCCGATGCGACCCGTTCGGCACTGTTCGCGGCCAGCGCCATCATGCTCGCACTCGCCGTCTTCATCACCTGGGCGATCGTCGGCTCCAAATACGGCAAGCTCCTGATGGCCGTGCGCGACGCTGAAAGCCGCACGCGCTTCCTCGGCTGGCGGGCGGAGAACGTAAAACTGTTTGCCTTCACCGTCTCGGCGGTCATGGCCGGCATTGCCGGCGCGCTCTATGTGCCGCAGGTAGGCATCATCAATCCCGGCGAGTTCGAGCCGTCCAATTCGATCGAGGTCGTAATCTGGGCGGCCGTCGGCGGGCGCGGCACAATTGTCGGGCCGATCATCGGCGCGCTGCTGGTCAATGCCGGGAAATCCTGGTTCACCGGCGTGCTGCCGGAATTCTGGTTGTTCGCGCTCGGCGGCCTGTTCGTCGCCGTCACCTTGCTCTTGCCCAAGGGCATCATCGGCATGTGGGACAGTTGGCGCGGCAATGCCAGGGCGTTGCGCGGGGCTTCCCTCGCTGAAGAAGTCGGCACCGAGGTTGGGATCGCATCCGCGACGTCGAAGCCCGCTCGCTCGCCGGCGCGAAATCCGGGCGAATGGTCCTGGTCCGACCCCGAACCGCAGCCGGCGGAGTAAGCGACAATGAGCAAATCCAACACCATCCTCTATCTCGACGGCGTCTCGGTCTCCTTCGACGGCTTTCGCGCCATCAACAATCTGTCGCTGGTGCTCGACAAGGGCGAGATGCGCGCCATCATCGGCCCCAACGGCGCCGGAAAGACGACGATGATGGACATCGTCACCGGCAAGACGAGGCCGGATGAAGGCGAAGTGTTCTTCGACGGCCAGGTGGACCTCACCAGGCATGACGAAGCCGAGATCGCCATGATGGGCATCGGCCGCAAATTCCAGAAGCCGACCGTCTTCGAAAGCCACACGATCGAAGAAAACCTGATGCTGGCGCTGAAGGGGCCGCGTTCGATCTTCCCGGCGCTGTTCCACCGCCAATCGGCCGCCGAGGCACGGCAGATCGATGACATCCTTGGTATCATTCGGTTAGGCGACAAGCGCCGCGAGCTCGCCGCCAATCTCAGCCACGGCCAGAAGCAGTGGCTCGAGATCGGCATGCTGCTGGCGCAAGACCCGAAACTGCTTCTGGTCGACGAGCCGGTCGCCGGCATGACCGATGCCGAAACCGAGGAAACCGCACTGCTGCTCAGGGATATCGCCCGCGACCACTCGGTCATTGTCGTCGAGCACGACATGCATTTCGTGCGCGAGCTCGGCGTGAAGGTCACCTGCCTGCATGAAGGCTCGGTGCTCTCGGAAGGGACGCTCGATTTCGTCTCGGCCGACGAGCGCGTCGTCGAAGTCTATCTGGGGAGATGAATATGGTCTGGCGGGTGCAATTCCATCACTTCGACATGTCGTTTCTTCGCTTCTGGAGAAGGCGCTGACATGCTCGAAGTTTCCAATGCCACGCTCCATTACGGCGCCGCCCAGGCGCTGCGCGGCGTGTCGCTAAAGGCGGGTGCGGGCAAGATCACCTGCGTGCTCGGCCGCAACGGCGTCGGCAAGACAAGTTTGATGAGATCGATCGTCGGCCATCACCGGCTGACGAGCGGAAGTGTTGCCTTCGAGGGGAAGGCGCTCGACCGGAGCGCGGCGTATGACCGCGCCCGGTCGGGCATCGCATTCGTGCCGCAGGGCAGGGAGATCTTTCCGCTGCTCAGCGTGCGGGAAAATCTCGAATCCGGTTTCGCGCCCTTGAGGCGCGCCGACCGCAACGTGCCGGCGCACGTCTTCGAACTGTTTCCGGTGCTGAAGCAGATGCTTGGCCGCCGTGGCGGAGATCTTTCCGGCGGTCAACAGCAGCAGTTGGCCATCGGCAGGGCGCTGGTGATGCGGCCGAAGCTGCTAGTGCTCGACGAGCCGACCGAAGGCATCCAGCCCTCTGTTATCAAGGATATCGGCCGCGCCATACGCTACCTGCGCGACCAAGCCGGCATCGCGGTACTTCTGGTCGAACAGTATCTGGACTTCTGCCGAGAACTCGCCGACGAGGTCAACATCATGGACCGCGGCCAGATCGTCCACACCGGCCCAGCGGAAGATTTGGACCGGGCTGATGTTCGCAAATTCCTTACGGTCTAGAATCGGCGCTGAACTTCATTTGAAGATTTGAAGTTCTTGGCAAGTCCAATATTTCTTCCGTCCATCATCTGCGTCTCTGGCACACGCAATATCGCATGCTAGTCTTTTCCAGGCTTTGTGAGTCGGCCGCTTCCGTATCAGTCTGGTATCGCAGATCGAGGCGCGGCGAAGGTTCTGCAAGTTCCACGCAAGCAAGGCTTCCTAGCTTCCCGATCTGATTGTCGTTCAAACGCGTTTGGGCACACAGGCTAAGGGACAGCCATGGAACGTTACGTCGAGGACTACCAGAAGCGGCGGCTTACCGAACGCGTCGACATCATCGCCGCCATCAACATCCTGAGGTCACAGGGCTGCGATTACGACGATCTGATCGAGGAGATCACCAAGGTCTTCTATGTCGACCTCGATGCCTTCAATGAAATCGTCATGGCGGCCTAAGGGCAGCCTTCGCTATCCAACAATCACAGCCTCACCATGATACGCGTGATCAGCTCACGCGTCGGAAGGGAGAGGCGGTCACGCGGTTGCGGCCTCCGCGCTTGGCATCGTAGAGCGCCTTGTCGGCGGCGTTGAGCACCTTGTCGAAGCTGAGCCCTTCCTTGCTGCCAAAGGCAAACCCGGCGCTGACCGTGCAGGTGAGCAAACCGCTTTCGGTTTCTATCAGCCGCGTCGCGAATACGGCCCGGATTCGCTCTGCCGATTGCTCGACCGTTTCCGGCAGAGTGCGTTTCAGCACCAGTGCGAATTCTTCGCCGCCCATGCGCGCGGCGACGTCGGTCTGGCGAAGATTGCCGGCGAGTTCCCTGGCGAACACCCTCAGCACCTCATCGCCCGCCGCGTGACCGAATTCGTCGTTGATGGTCTTGAAGTTGTCGAGGTCGAAAACGACCACCGCCGTAAAGGCACCGACCGGGACGTCGCCGTGCATGTCGAACAGAGCGCGCCGGTTGAGCAGGCCGGTCAAGGGATCCGTCAGGGCGTTGCGGTGGTGGTACCTCGCCAGGCGCCCCTGGTTAAGGGCAAGCGAAAGCGCGCCGATGCCTGTCATGCTGGCGATAACCACGATGAGGCTGAGCTCCTCGGCCCAGTTGCTTGGTGCGTGTCCCAGAACCAGTTTGCCATCCCAGGCAAGAACCATGGCGCAGAGCGCGAAGGATGTGGCCGTGGCCGAATAGAGCGCGGTGATGCCGATCGTCAGGGCGGGTGCCTCATCGCGGCCTCGCCAATATTCGAATGCCGTGGCGAACAGCAGCAAGGCGGCGAGCATGTTCTCGAACATGAAGCCGAGGCCATCATAGCCCAAAGCCATGGGAGGCAACGCAATCGCCAACGAAACGCAACCCCACAGCGCCCGCGGCAACGGCGAGCCGCCGGTTCGGAACTGATAGGCGGCACCCAGCATGGCCGAAAAGCCGATCAGCAGGAACGCTGAAGTGGCGATGCCGAGCAGACGCCCGGGCATGTCGATATAGGCGTCATAGATGAAAATATCGCCGACCACGAACACCAGGCTGATTGCCCATGTCAGCAGGAATTTTTCCGAGCGGGCGGTCAGCCACATGCCGAACAATGTCAGGCTGAGGCAGGCGGCGGAGAACCCGACGGCCAGCAGGAGTGAAGTGTAGTCGAGCGACATGCCCTTCTTTCCCTGCCGGCGGCGGTTCCAGCTCTGCGGCCTGGCGTCGGCGCATTCATGCGGCAAGGAAGTGTCAATAAGGTTACGACGGGCCGAGAATGCCAGGATTTCTCGTGTCAGAGAATTGCCACCGCCAACAGCATGAGGATGCCGACCCCCATCATCAGCAAGCCCGGCCAATCTTGCGAGAGGCCTAGGAAACGAAGGCCACGCCGGGGTGGCTCAAGCGTCGGGCCCGTCGAGCCCGCAGGCGCCGAGCCGCCGCTCAACTGGCCGCGCCTGATGGCTGCACCCGCCATGTACACAAGGCCGGCTATGGTCAGCAACGCTCCGATGAGGATGATAGCCATCTCTCCTCGCTTTTGCCCAACGTCCCGGGCGCCATGGAAACCGGCTCTCGGCTAGATAGGCAAAACGGTCAAGATGCCCTGCGGGTTCCGAACACGCAGCAACACCCGACCTCGAAGCCTCGTCAAAAGACATGGCCGCGGTGCAAGCTTGCCATTTTAATCGGCCACACGCTTCATCAGCGCCATCGCCCCGAACGGCGCGCGCACCTTGCCCTCGGTGATAAAGTAGACGAACACGTCGCGTGGCTGGACCGGGGCGTCGGTGGCAGGGTCGGCGCGGCGCAGATCGGACGGCTGCTCGCCTTTCGCCCAAATCTTTGCCCGCGCCGCCCATTCGTCGAGGCCCTTTGGCGTGTAGCAATCGGGATTGTCGTCGCTGCCGGTCTGCAGCCGCGCATAGACGAAATCGCCGGTGATATCGGCGATATCGGGATATTTGGCATGGTCGGCATAGACGATCGCCGCCTTGTATTTGCGCGCGAGCGCGGCGAATTCCGGCACGATGAAGCTGTCGTTGCGGACTTCGAGCGCGTGGCGCAGCGCGACGCCGTCCTGCTTTTCCGGCAGCAGCTTCAGAAACGCTTCGAAATCGTCCGGATCGAACTTCTTCGTCGGCGCGAACTGCCACAGGATCGGCCCGAGCTTGTCGCCGAGCGCGGCAACGCCGGAACCCAGGAAACGCATCATCGATTCACCGGCTTCACCGAGAACGCGCCTGTTGGTGACGAAGCGGTTGCCTTTCAGCGAATAGACGAAACCGTCCGGCGCCTCGTTGGCCCATTTGACGAAGGTCGGCTCCTTGAAGCTCGAATAATAGGTGCCGTTGACCTCGATGCTCGGCACCTGCCGTGTGGCATATTGCAGTTGCTTCGCCTTCGACAGTTTTTCGGGATAGAAGGACGTGTCCCAGGGCTCGAAGGTCCAGCCGCCCATGCCCGCGCGGATTGTTCCCGATGTGCTCATTGTCGTCCTCCCGGATTTCTAAAAGCGATCAGACCGCGGTGGGCCTGTCGATGGGTTTGGCCATGTCGACCAGTATCCACCCTGGCCGATAGGGATTGGGCCGGCGACCTGTTTCACGGTAGCCATAGGCGGCGTAGAGCGCGATGTTCCGTTCCATCTTGGCGTTGGTGTAGAGCCGCACCTCCGGCAAACCCCACAGACGCGCCTGTTCATCCGCGTGATTGAGCAGTGCTATGCCGAGTTTTTTGCCCTGAAAAGCAGGGGAGACGGCGACGCTGAAGATCATGGCGTGGTCTTCGTGTCGTTCAAGGACAATAAGCCCGGCGGGATCATTGCTGCTCTCAAGTAGCCAGACCTCGCCGCGCTCGATACGGGGCGCATAATCCTCGGTAACGGGGATCGGTGGCGCGTCGAGTATGGCGTTGTAGGGAGCATAGGCCGCTTGCGTCAGCGTCACGATCGCGGCGAGATCTTCTGGGCCAGCGAGCCTCATGATTGATCCATTCCGGCAGCGGCCGCTATCACCTTTTCCATGCCAGCGGCAATTGCAGCGACGGCATCGCGGCTGGCGTCACGGAGATCGTGGCGTTCGGCGATCCAATGGACGTCAGTGTAGGAAAGCCAGACCTTGCCTTCTTCATCCTCCCAGGCCAGCGCCTTCACCGGCAGGTCGATGCCGGCAAGCTGTTGGTCCTGCATCAGCGGTGTGCCGCCCTTCGGGTTGCCGAAAATCAGAAGCTCCGTCGGCCGCAGCGCGGTGCCGACATCGCGCGCGCCGGCCTGGTGATCGATGCGCGCGAACACAAGCAGTCCCGCGCGCTTGACCACCTCAGCCAGGCGGTCGATGGTTTCGGTCACGCCAAAGCGGCTCTGGACCGTGATGAGACCATCCTCTGTCATCACTCCGCCGCTTCGCGCTTGCCTCCAGGGCGCCGCTCCAGAAGCTCCTTGAGGAACTGGCCGGTGTAGCTGCGCTTCTCGCGCACGATGGCTTCCGGAGTGCCGGAGGCGACCAGTTCGCCGCCGCCATCACCGCCTTCGGGCCCGAGGTCGAGCACCCAGTCGGCGGTTTTTATCACTTCGAGATTGTGCTCGATGACGACCACGGTGTTGCCCTGGTCGACCAGTTCGTGCAGCACTTCCAACAATTTGGCGACATCGTGGAAGTGCAGGCCGGTGGTCGGCTCATCGAGGATGTAGAGCGTCTTGCCGGTTGCCTTGCGCGACAGTTCTTTGGCCAGCTTGATGCGCTGCGCCTCGCCGCCGGACAGCGTCGTCGCCTGCTGGCCGATGTGGATATAGCCCAGCCCGACCTGCTTCAGCGTCTCCAGCTTGTCGCGCACGCCAGGCACGGCGGCGAAGAAGTCGACGCCTTCCTCGACGGTCATGTCGAGCACGTCGGCGATCGACTTGCCCTTGAACAGGACGTCGAGCGTCTCTCTGTTGTAGCGCTTGCCGTGGCAGACGTCGCAGGTGACGTAGACGTCGGGCAAAAAGTGCATCTCGATCTTGATGACACCGTCGCCCTGGCAGGCCTCGCAGCGGCCGCCCTTGACGTTGAAGGAGAAACGTCCCGGCTGATAGCCGCGCGCCTTCGCTTCGGGAAGACCCGCGAACCAGTCACGGATCGGCGTGAAGGCGCCGGTGTAGGTGGCGGGGTTCGAACGCGGGGTCCGCCCAATCGGCGACTGGTCTATGTCGATGACCTTGTCGAGGAATTCCAGCCCCTCGATGCGGTCATGCTCGGCCGGATGCTCGCGCGAGCCCATGATGCGGCGCGAGGCCGCCTTGAACAGTGTCTCGATCAGGAAGGTCGACTTGCCGCCGCCGGACACGCCGGTGACGGCGGTGAACGTGCCGAGCGGGATTTCGGCGGTGACGTTCTTCAGATTGTTGCCGCGCGCGCCGACGATCTTCAGCCGCCGGTTCTTCTTGGCTTCGCGGCGCACGCCAGGCGTTGCCACTTCGAGTGCGCCCGACAGATATTTGCCGGTGATCGAATTGGGGTTGGCCATCACCTGCTGGGGCGTGCCCTGGGCGATGATCTCGCCGCCATGGATGCCAGCGGCGGGGCCCATATCGACGACATAGTCGGCGTGCAGGATGGCGTCCTCGTCATGCTCGACGACGATCACCGTGTTGCCGATGTCGCGCAGATGCTTGAGCGTGTCGAGCAGGCGCGTGTTGTCGCGCTGGTGCAGGCCGATCGACGGCTCGTCCAGCACATAGAGCACGCCGGTCAGCCCAGAGCCGATCTGCGAGGCCAGCCGGATGCGTTGGCTTTCGCCGCCCGACAGCGTGCCGGAATTGCGCGACAAAGTGAGATAATCGAGCCCGACATCGTTGAGGAAGCGCAGGCGCTCGCGGATTTCCTTCAACACGCGGACAGCGATCTCGTTCTGCTTGTCGTTGAGCTGCGCCGGCAGGTCGGTGAACCATTTGTCGGCGTTGCGGATCGACTGTTCCGTCACCTCGCCAATGTGCTTGCCGGCAATTTTCACCGCCAGCGCTTCGGGCTTCAGCCGGTAGCCCTTGCAGACCGGGCAGGGCGTCGCCGACATGAAGCGCTCGATTTCTTCGCGCATCCAGGCGGATTCGGTCTCTTTCCAACGCCGTTCGAGATTGGGGATGACGCCTTCGAAGGTCTTGGTGGTCTTGTAGGAACGCAGGCCGTCATCATACTGGAAGGTGATCTCGCGCTCGCCGGTACCGCGCAGGATCGCCTCCTGGGCTTGCGCGGAAAGATCCTTGAACTTGTCGCCGAGCTTGAAGTCGTACGCCTTGCCCAACGCCTCGAGCGTCTGCGAGTAATAGGGCGAGGTCGATTTCGCCCATGGGCTGACGGCGCCGTCGCGCAGCGACACGTTTTCGTCGGGCACCACGAGGTTGGGGTCGATGGCGCGCTGGCTGCCGAGACCGTCACAGGTCGGGCAGGCGCCGAACGGGTTGTTGAAGGAGAACAGCCTGGGCTCGATTTCCGGAATGGTGAAGCCGGACACCGGGCAAGCGAACTTTTCCGAGAACAGGATGCGTTCATGCGTCTCGTTCTTCGACTTGTTGACCGAATCCTCGCCGGTCTGGCTGGCGTCGAGCGGCTTGTCGGCGAACTCGGCCACCGCCAGCCCTTCGGCCAGCTTCAGCGCCGTCTCGATGGAGTCGGCGAGACGCGTGGCAAGGTCGCCGCGCACGACGATGCGGTCGACGACAACGTCGATGTCGTGCTTGTATTTCTTGTCCAGCGCTGGAACGTCGGCGATTTCATAGAAGACGCCGTCGACCTTGACGCGCTGGAACCCTTTCTTCTGCAATTCCAGCAGTTCCTTGCGGTACTCGCCCTTGCGGCCGCGCACGATGGGCGCCAGCAGGAACAGGCGCGTGCCTTCCTCGACCGCGAGTACCCGGTCGACCATCTGGCTGACCGTCTGGCTCTCGATCGGCAGGCCGGTGGCCGGCGAATAGGGCACGCCGACACGGGCAAACAGAAGCCGCATATAGTCGTAGATCTCGGTGACGGTGCCGACCGTCGAACGCGGGTTCTTCGACGTGGTCTTCTGCTCGATGGAGATGGCCGGCGACAGGCCGTCGATCTGGTCGACGTCGGGCTTCTGCATCATTTCGAGGAATTGCCGTGCATAGGCCGAGAGGCTTTCGACATAGCGGCGCTGGCCTTCGGCATAGATGGTGTCGAAGGCCAGCGACGATTTGCCGGAGCCCGACAGGCCGGTCATGACGATCAGGCTGTCACGCGGCAGGTCGAGATCGACGTTCTTCAGATTGTGTTCGCGCGCCCCGCGAATGGAAAGGAATTTATGGTCGGCCATCGCCGGTCGCCGCCTCAGATCTGGAATTCGTGGGATTGGCGGGTTTTCCTAGCCATCCCCTATGTAGGTCTTTTTGCCGCCACGTCGAGAGACGCCACAACTCCCGACAGAAGTCGTTTAACCGTCTTTCGCGCGAAGGGGCAAGCGGAAAGAACAAAGGCCGAACATGCTCCTGACAAAACTGTGCGGAAACTGACCTGGACGTAACCTTCCGGTGATCACATTTTTCCGTAACCGGCTATTGATGGTTGACGCGGCCAACTCACGGGAGCAGTCTTCGGAAGTCAGCGAAGCTGGCCGTCTTTCGATGGCCTCGCCGCCCCAAGGCGGCCTGCGAGACGCCGCAGGCATTTGCGATTGCGCTTCGCCACGACGATGTCGCAACGGACACAGGAGCGGAGCATGACGCCACCGGATAGTCCCCCAGGGCTTCAGTTGTCACTGGAGCCGCGGCAGGCATAAGTGCCAGAGCAGGCGTTTGCGCCACCCGACAAACCGTGACCTGCCGTATTCGTCAAAATCAGAGACTATTGGTCGGATCGTCGGCTGAATGCCGCGAAGCATCCGAAATCAAACGCCGGCAGTACACTCCCGGGAAGCATGGATTAAGAATCCAACAAAAAGCCCCGTCCGTTTGCCCAAGGCACGGCGGGGCTGTTTTTGGGCGTGGGCTTGAGTTCGCAGGCCTCCGACCTCGGCCTACCTTGGCGGCTTGATCCCGCCAACTCCGACATCGACCGTGATGCTGCCGGAAATCCTGACATCCGTATTGCCGATCTTGAACTGCCCATTGCCGCTGCTGGGGAACGCGTCGTCGGGTTCGGGCACCGGGGCCGGCTTGGCGATGCGATAGTCGCCGGCCACGCCGGGCAGGGCGCTCTTTCGCGCTGACGATGAAGCGTCGTCGGCAAGTGCCGAACTGGACGCAAGGCCGACGATTGCGAGCACCATGGCGCCGGTGACACGGTGCGATGTTCTGGGTCGATGAGTGTCGGTCATTCCTCTTTTATAGGGACCTGCCGCCACCGGAACCAGACCGATATCGTCAAATCTTCGACACCTAGCAGGATTTGATCTGGGGCTCTGCCTCACGCCGCTTTCTTGCGGGTGTCGAAAACATGGTCGACAATGCCCCATGCCTGGGCCTCGCGGGCAGTCATGAAATGGTCGCGGTCGAGCGTGCGTTCGACCTCTTCATAGCTGCGGCCGCAATGCTGGGCGTAGAGTTCGGTCATATGGCGTTTGGTCTGGCCGATGCGTTCGGCGTGCCGTTGGATGTCGGAAGCCTGGCCCTGGAAGCCGCCCAGCGGCTGATGCAGCAGGATGGTGGCGTTCGGCAGCGCGATGCGGCGCCCGGCCGAGCCTGCCATCAGCAGGAACGATCCCATCGATGCGGCAAAGCCCATGCACACGGTCGAGACCGGGCAGCTGATATATTGCATCGTGTCGTAGATGGCGAAGCCGCTGGTCACCATTCCGCCCGGCGAGTTGATGTAGAGCGAGATCTCCTTCCCGGGATTGTCCGATTCCAGCGACAAAAGCTGCGCGCAGACCAGCGCCGAGACGTCGTCGTTGATCTCGCCGTTGATGAAGACGATGCGCTCGCGCAGCAGTCGCGAAAAAATGTCGAAGGCACGTTCGCCGCGGCTCGATTGCTCGATCACCATCGGCACAAGGCTGGCAACACCACTCATTTCTCTTCTCCGATTTCCGTGTTCAGGCCGCGCGCGGCAGCAGAAGGCGTGGTGTGTTCGCGGCAATAGGCTTTCCGGCCCCGCGCAGCGAAAGCCGGCAGCCGGCCCCCGCCATCGCAACAGCGGGCATCGCCTTGCGGGCAAAGCCGTCATGGACGATGCGCAGATGCGTGCCGCCGGAAATGGTACGGGCGAGTGTGAAGGTGACGGTGCTGTCGAGCGGTTGCGCCGCATCGTCGGACTGCTCCCGCCAGGAATAGCGCAGCAGGCGCTCGGGCTCGGCGTCGAGGATCTCGCATTCGATCGGCGCGTCAGGCCCGGCGAAGGCAAAGCGGCTGCCGGTCCGCGGACTGATGTCGTTCGGCATCATCCAGGCGGCGAGCAATTCCGGCACGGTCAGCGCCCGCCACACTTTTTCCGGCGGCTCGGCAAGGTCGTATTCGAATTCGAGCGCCTCTGGAGCGACCTTGGTTTGGTTTGCGTCTTTCATTGATCGCCCGTCTTTCATTGATCGCCCGTCTTTCATTGATCGCCCGTCTTTCATTGATCCATGTCCTTCAAAACGGCCTTCAGTTTTTCAATGCGTTCCGGCCAGAACGTCCGATAGCGTTCAATCCAGGAGAGCAGCGGGGCAAGCCCCTGCGGATCGGCGCGATAATAGGCGTTGCGGCCGGCCCGCCGCTCGACCACCAGGCCAGCGCCGCGCAACACCGCCAGATGCTGGGAGACGGCCGGCTGCGACACCGTGAGGCCGCTGCGCAGTTCCGACACGCTCATCTCGCTCGCCGCGAGACGCTCGAAGACGGCGCGGCGCGTCGGGTCGGCCAAGGCGCGGAAAATCTCTGCTTCGATCATGACGAAAGCATAAGTCGATACTTATCGATTTGGCAAGCACTGTTTTGAGACCCATATGCAGCGTTCGGGCATTGCTGCCATTCCTTGACAATTGGGGGCAATGCACATAGGAACGAAAAGGGAACAAAAACCTTGTGGGAAAAGCCAGCCTTGGCAGGCGGCCAATATCGGCAGCCTGTAAGGTGCTGCGACAAAAATTTGTTTCGGATGAGCGCGGAGAAATATCATGGCGGGTAGCGTCAATAAGGTCATTCTGGTCGGCAATCTCGGGGCGGACCCTGAAATCCGCCGCCTGAATTCGGGCGAGCCGGTCGTCAACATCCGCATCGCCACCTCGGAAAGCTGGCGCGACAAGAATTCCGGCGAGCGCAAGGAAAAGACCGAGTGGCACAATGTCGTCATCTTCAATGAGGGCATTGCCAAGGTGGCCGAGCAATATCTGAAGAAGGGCATGAAGGTTTATGTCGAGGGCCAGTTGCAGACGCGCAAATGGCAGGACCAGACCGGTGCCGACAAATACACGACCGAAGTCGTGCTGCAGAAATTCCGTGGCGAACTGCAGATGCTCGACGCGCGCGGCCAAGGTGAGGGCGGTCAGGTCGGCGGCTACAGCGGTGGCGGCAGCAGCCGTGGTTCCGATTTCGGCCAGTCGAGCCCGAACGAAGGTTTTAGCCGTGGCGGCGGTGGCGGCTCCAAAGGGGGCGGTGGCGGTGGCTCGTCGCGCGAGCTGGACGACGAGATACCGTTCTGATCGGAAGCCATACCAAACGGCGAATGCTTGTTGCTTGAGATGCCCCGAGGGTCCTGCACGGACTTTCGGGGTTTTGCATTGTTGATTTTGAGCCGACAGTCGGCGCGATCAACGACTGAAAGGATGGAGCGATGAAGGCACGTGTCAAATGGGTCGAGGAGCGCACCTTTGTTGGCGAATCCGGCAGCGGCCACAAGGTCGTGATGGGCACGGCGTCCAGCCCGGAAGGCAAGACGCCGGGACCGAGCCCGATGGAGCTGGTGCTGATCGGCACCGGCGGCTGCTCGGCCTATGACGTCGTGCACATCCTCGAGAAGGGGCGCGAGGCGGTCGAGGACTGCGTCGTCGAACTCGACGCCGACCGGGCCGAGACCGACCCGAAAGTGTTTACCCGCATCCATATGCATTTCATCGTCAAGGGCCGTGCGCTGTCGCGCGACAAGGTCAAGCGCGCGATCGATCTTTCGATCGACAAATATTGCTCGGCTTCCGCCATGATGGCCAAGACGGCCACGCTTACGCATGATTTCGAGATCGTCGATACAGCGGCGAAGTAGGTTGAGCGGTATACCGCTCAACCGGCCATCAGCGCCTTGATGCCATCTGCCACGAACTGCACGGCCAGGGCCGCCAGGATGACGCCGAGCAGGCGGGTCAGGATCGAGCGGCCGGTCTGGCCGAGGATGCGGTCGATGCGTTCCGATAGCACGAACACCAGATAGGTTATGACGAGGCAGACGAAAATGATGCCGACCAGGGCCGCCTGCGCGGCAAAGCCCTGAAACGAGCCGGAGAGCAGCACCGTCGCTGAAATCGCGCCAGGCCCGGCGATCAGTGGGATCGCCAGCGGGAAGGCGGCGATGTTGTGGATCATGTCCTTGGTGATGGCGACGTCGCCGATCTTCTCCTTACGGTCCTGCCGGCGCTCGAAGACCATTTCGAAGGCGATGAAGAACAGCAGGAACCCGCCGGCGACGCGGAACGCCGGCAGGGTGATGCCGAACACCGACAGGATAGAGGCGCCGGCCAGCGCAAACAACGCCATCACCAGAAAACCGATGATCGAGGCGCGGACGGAAACTTGGCTGCGCTCCTCGCGATTCATGCCGCGTGTGACGGCCAGGAACAGAGGCGCCAGGCCGGGCGGATCGATGGTCACGAGAATGGTGACGAAGGCATTGAACAGGCTGTCGAAACTCGGCATCGCTGACCCTCCCACCGGGCCAGGCCCGTACCCGCATTGGTAGTGCAAAGCCCGGTCGGTGGGAACTGTCAGGACTGCGAAACTACAGCTCTCGACGGTTAGCCGGCAGTGCCGCAATAGGCCTCCAGGCGATAGCCGTCCGGATCGACGACGAAGGCCGCGTAGTAGTTCTCGCCATAGTCGGCGCGCAGGCCCGGCGCGCCATTGTCGCTACCGCCTTCGCGCAACGCTCCGGCATGAAAGGCATCGACGCTATCCCGTGTCGGCGCCGCGAAGCAGAAATGCAGGCCGGATTTTTCGTCCGCCGGCACCGGCCGCGCCGCCTCATTGACCCATAGCGCGACACCCAGGGCGCCATAGCCGAGCGAACCCGGCGATTGGCTGACGCAAGTGAAGCCGAGCGGCATTAGCGCGGCATCGTAGAAACGTTTGGAGGCGGTGACGTCGCGAACGCCGATCGAGATATGATTGAACATCGTTTTCTCCATTCTTACAATGCTTTGCGGTGTCAACTTCTTGCTGATCGGTGCGCCAGGAATTCCACCTCGGGCCGCCATGTCGCACCATCGTCCTGTGAACGTTCGCCGAGCCATCGGAAGGAATTTTCGGTGATCCGCGAAAAGCTCCAGCGCACGGAGGAGCCGGTGTCATCGGCGCCGACCTGCACGATGGTGTCGCCTTCGGCGCGGCCGAGCTGGCGGCTGAAATACTGGTTGCGCGGGTCGCTCCAGAAAATGTGCCAGGCGTCGACGCGGGGGTCATAGACCCGCAGCGTCGTGCCATAAAAAGTCCATTTGCCGAGCGACGGCGAGGAACCGGCGTCACGCGCGGGCAGGATCCAGACATCCTGGATCGCCCGGCCTTCCAGAACCCAGCCGAAATGCACCTCGCCACGTCCGGTCAGCACCGTGCCGTCCTCGAGATGGCGCGAGGCGTCAAACGTCCAGGCACCGACGAAGCGGCCGTAAAGGTTCAGTTTTTCGGCGAGACCTTCCATCGGTCCGGGACTGTGCAAGGCTTCGGCAAATGAGGATTGGTCGAACACGGCAGCGGCCTCTTCTTGTCAGGAGATCGCCAAGAATAAGTGCTGGCAGGGTTCTGGGCTTGGGAAAAATTGCTATATTTTGGCCATGACGGCGACCGCGGATACCCTTGCATCCGGACCCGGTTGGCACGTGGCGGATGTAATCTGCACGGCCAGCGCCGGCGATCGGCCATTCGAGGAAGCGCATCGGGATTTCTGCGTTGCGGCCGTCACCAGCGGCTCGTTCCGCTACCGCGCGCAGCAAGGCACGGCAGTGCTCGCGCCAGGCAGCCTCCTGCTCGGCAATTCCGGCACATGCTACGAATGCGGGCACGAGCACGGCAATGGCGACCGTTGCCTCTCCTTCCATTTCGGGTCGGCCTATATGGACCGGATCGTGGCCGACGTGCCGGGCGCCAGGACGCTCAGCTTCGCGGCGCCACGCCTGCCGCCGTTACAGGCCTTGGCGCCGCTGCTGGCCGAGGCGGAAGCCGCGCGCGACATGGCCGACACGGACGCATTCGAGGAACTCGCCCTGCGCGTCGCGGGTGCCGCCGTGGCAACGCTCTCCGGCGACACGCATGCCGGGTGCGATCCAAGCCGCCGCGACCAGAAAAGGGTTGCCGAGGCGGTGCGGCGGATCGAACTGGATGCCGACGGGCCGATCTCGCTTCCGGCGTTGGCGGATGAGACTGCGACCAGTCCCTATCATTTCCTGCGCATCTTCCGGCAGGTCGCCGGCATGACGCCCTATCAGTACCTGCTCAGGACCCGGTTGCATCGCGCGGCGGTGCGATTGCGCACGTCCAACGATGCCATCTCGGCAATTGCTTTCGAGGCCGGCTTCAACGATCTGTCGACGTTCAATCGCCGGTTTCGGCGTGTCATGGGCGAGACGCCGGGCCGCTATCGCGCCAGGCGCGCGGGCCGCGGCTGAAAAATCGCGTCACACCCGCGGCATCAGTCCATGATCGGCCAGCATGGCGAGGCCGCCGGCAAACAGTGGCGTGACCGTCGAATCCGCGCTCGCCGAAAGGTGGCGATTGGCGCCGAACAGGGCAAACGCCACCGAACCGGCGACAAAGGCGAAAAAGCCGAGCTCTGGAGCAAAACCGCCGAGCCTGGCTGTCGCCATCTGTTCGGGAATAGCGATCGCGGCCAGTGTCGCCCGCGATCAGGTCACCATTGAGATCCCGGGCCTGCCAGCCGCTCAGCGCCCGGAAAGGCGGCCATAGGCTCCAATTCATGGTGATCGCGGCTTTTGCTTGGGGAGTTGGTCCATTGCCGGCTTTTGCCTTGGCGGCGGCGAAAAGCATAATGGCCATATCGTCGCAATTAGCGGTATCCTTTTGAAATCACCACCGAAAATGACACTGGAAAAGTGCCGTGAACGTTGGAGTTTCGGCCGTGCTTCCTATATAAGCGGGCAGTGATTCCTGATTAGATTGTGATACGATTTGACCGACCAAAAGACACCGCGCGGCGCCGACGGCGGGCCTACCGGCATTGAACCCATCTCCATCATCGAGGAGATGCAGAGTTCTTATCTCTCTTACGCCATGAGCGTGATCGTCAGCCGTGCGTTGCCCGATGTGCGCGATGGCCTGAAGCCGGTGCACCGCCGCATTCTCTATGCTGCGCATGAGAGCGGCTACCACTGGAACCGCAAATATGTGAAATCGGCGCGTCCGGTAGCCGACGTGATGGGTAAATACCATCCGCATGGCGATGCCTCGATCTATGACGCCTTGGTGCGCATGGCGCAGGATTGGTCGCTGCGCGTGCCGCTGATCGACGGGCAAGGCAATTTCGGCTCGATCGATGGCGATCCGCCGGCGGCGATGCGCTATACCGAATCGCGCCTGACCAAGGTCGCGCACGAGCTTCTGGAGGATATCGACAAGGACACCGTCGATTTCCAGGACACTTATGATGCTTCGGACACCGAGCCGAAGGTTCTGCCGGCGCGCTTTCCCAATCTGCTGGTCAACGGCTCGGGCGGTATTGCCGTCGGCATGGCCACCAACATCCCACCGCACAATCTCGGTGAAGTCTGCAACGCCGCCATTGCCGTCATCGACAATCCGGCGATCGACCTGCCGGCGCTGATGGAGATCATTCCAGGCCCCGATTTCCCGACCGGCGGCATCGTGCTTGGCCGCTCCGGCATCTATAGCGCCTATTCCACCGGCCGCGGCTCCATCGTCATGCGCGGCAAGGTCAACATCGAACAGCGCGGCAACGACCGCGAATCGATCATCATCACCGAGGTTCCCTACCAGGTGAACAAGGCCTCGATGATCGAGAAGATGGCCGAACTGGTGCGCGACAAGCGCGTCGAGGGCATTTCGGACATCCGCGACGAAAGCGACCGTCAGGGTTATCGCGTCGTTATCGAGCTCAAGCGCGACGCCGTTGCCGACGTTGTCCTCAACCAGCTCTACCGGTTCACGCCGCTGCAGACGTCCTTCGGCGCCAACATGGTGGCGCTAAACGGCGGCAAGCCGGAGCTGCTGAACCTGATCGACATGCTGACGGCCTTCGTCACCTTCCGCGAGGAGGTGATCAGCCGGCGGACAAAGTTCCTGCTCCGCAAGGCGCGCGACCGCGCCCATGTGCTGGTTGGTCTGGCCATCGCCGTTGCCAACATCGATGAAGTGATCAAGCTTATACGTACCGCGCCGGATCCGCAGACGGCGCGCGAGCAGTTGATGGAGCGGCGCTGGCCTTCGGGTGACGTTGAATCGCTGATCCTTCTGATCGACGATCCGCGCCACCGCATCAACGAGGACGGCACCTACAATCTGTCCGAGGAACAGGCGCGCGCCATCCTCGAACTGCGCCTGCAGCGCCTGACCGCGCTCGGCCGCGACGAAATCGCCGATGAGTTGAACACGATCGGCGACGAGATCAAGGACTACCTCGACATCCTGTCGTCTCGCGCGCGTATCCAGCAGATCGTCAAGGACGAACTCGCCGCCGTGCGCGACGAGTTCGGCACGCCACGCCGCACCGAGCTCACTGACGGCGGCGCGGACATGGAAGACGAGGACCTGATCCAGCGCGAGGACATGGTCGTGACGGTGAGCCATTCCGGCTACATCAAGCGCGTGCCGCTTTCGCTGTACCGGGCGCAGCGCCGCGGTGGCAAGGGCCGCTCCGGCATGTCGACCAAGGAAGAGGATTTCGTCACCCGGCTGTTCGTCGCCAACACGCACACGCCGGTGCTGTTCTTCTCCTCGCGCGGCATCGTCTACAAGGAAAAGGTCTGGCGCCTGCCGATCGGCAACCCGCAGTCACGCGGCAAGGCACTGATCAATATGCTGCCGCTGGAGCAGGGCGAGCGCATCACCACGATCATGCCGCTGCCCGAGGACGAGACGAGCTGGGGCGAACTCGACGTGATGTTCGCCACCACGCGCGGCACCGTGCGCCGCAACAAACTGTCCGACTTCGTACAGGTCAACCGCAACGGCAAGATCGCCATGAAGCTGGAGGAGGAGGGCGACGAAATCCTCGGCGTCGAGACCTGCACCGATAACGACGACGTGCTTCTGACGGCGAATTCGGGTCAGTGCATTCGCTTCTCGGTCGGCGACGTGCGCGTCTTCCAGAGCCGGAACTCCGTCGGCGTGCGCGGCATAACCATGGCCGCGACCGACCGCATCATCTCCATGTCGGTGATAGAGCATGTCGATGCTTCACCGGCGGAACGCGCCGCTTACCTCAAGCGGGCGGCGTCGGAGCGGCGGCTTGCCGCCGAGACGGCTGGAGAGGAAGAAGAGATCGCGCTCACCAATGAGGAGATCGGCGAGGAGACCGAGCTTCCAGACGATCGCTACGAATTCCTCAAGGCGCACGAGCAGTACGTGCTGACGGTGACCGAATATGGTTACGGCAAGCGTTCGTCGTCCTATGATTTCCGCCTGACTGGTCGTGGCGGCAAGGGCATCCGCGCCACCGACGTCTCGAAAACAACCGAAATCGGCCAGTTGGTGGCAACCTTCCCGGTCGGCAACGACGATCAGATCATGCTGGTGTCGGACGGCGGCACCGTCATTCGGGTGCCAGTCAACGGCATCCGTTTCGCCAGCCGCGCCACCAAGGGCGTGACCATCTTCAACACGGCTGAAGGTGAAAAGGTGGTTTCGGTCGAGCGGATTTCGGAGCCGCAATCGGACGAGGAAACGGAAGAGGCCGTGGGCGCGGAGTCGGACAGCGGTCCGGATAGCGCCGAATAGTCCCTGGAGCAGGCTTGACATACGCCGGCCGATGGGCGGCGTGGCAGCAAGTCGGGACTGACTTAGTAGTGACGATATGGCTTGCGCGAGCCAAAGCCTTCGTAGCGCTTGGTGGTTGCCTTGACGCGGATGCGCTGTGCCTCCTGGTGCAGCCCGAATACTGTGGCGATCAGCATGGCGACGGTCATCGCGGTGGCGAGCATGTAGATCAGCATGTGCGTGTTCTCCTGCGCCTTACAAACGGATATATGGGACTTTGGTTTCATCTTATTAAGGGTGGAACCTAGTGAACGCTGCGTGAAGGCTGCGTGATCAGCGTATTCATCTGTCGTTCATGTGCCGGAAAAGGTTCACGGGCCACCTGCCAATCGGATTTGCCTTTGTGAGAGAGGCTCGCTAGAAGCTCCCGCATGACCGAACGCATCGCCCTTTATGCCGGCTCCTTCGACCCGCTGACCAACGGCCATCTCGATGTGCTGAAAGCGTCGCTGGCGGTTGCCGACACTGTTTATGCCGCGATCGGCATTCATCCGGGCAAGAAGCCGCTGTTTTCCTTCGAAGAGCGGGTGCGGTTGATCGAAGCTGCCACGAAAGCCGAATTCGGCCGCGACGGCGCCCGCATCAAAGTGGTCGCTTTCGATGGGCTGGTGATCGATGCCGCCAGACGAGAAGGCGCCTCGATCATGATCCGCGGTCTGCGCGACGGCACCGATCTCGACTACGAGATGCAGATGGCCGGCATGAACGAAACCATGGCGCCTGAGTTGCAGACGGTTTTCCTGCCCGCCAGCCCATCGGTGCGCACCATTACCGCCACACTTGTGCGCCAGATAGCCTCGATGGGTGGCGACATCCGCCCCTTCGTGCCGGCGGCCGTGGCCGGTGCGCTCACCGCAAAATTCGCGAAATAAGCCCGGAGAAAATCCTCATGCAGCTCAAAAGGCTCGCCTCATTCTTTGTTGTGCTCGCCGGTCTCTTGACCGCGTCCGTTTCCGCCCATGCCGCCGATCCGGAAAACACCATGATCATCACCCTGAAAGATGGCGACGTGACTGTCGCCCTGCGCCCCGACCTGGCGCCCAAGCATGTCGCACAGATCAAGAAGCTGGTGCGCGATCATGCCTATGACAATGTTGCTTTTCATCGTGTCATCGACGGCTTCATGGCGCAGACCGGCGACGTCAAGTTCGGCAACATGAACAAGGGTTTCAATGCCCAGGCCGTCGGCACCGGCGGCTCGGACCTGCCCGACCTGCCGGCCGAATTCTCGCAGACCGAGCATTACAAGCGTGGCGTGGTCGGCATGGCCCGTTCGCAGGATCCGAACTCCGCCAATTCGCAGTTCTTCATCATGTTCGCACCGGCACCGCCGCTCGATGGCCAGTACACAATCATCGGCAATGTCGTCAGCGGCATGGAGCTGGTGGACAAGATCAAGAAGGGCGACGAGGCGGACAATGGCACGGTCACCGATCCCGACCGCATGATCAAAGTGCGCATCGCCGCCGACAAATAATTCAATTTTTCAAAAGGATATCTGACATGGCCGAGATCAAGGACCGCGAGAACGCGCTCATCATGGAAACGACCAAGGGCAAGGTCGTCATCGAACTGTTTCCCGATTTGGCCCCCGGCCATGTCGCCCGCATCAAGGAACTGGCCCGCGAAGGCGCCTATGACGGCGTCGTCTTCCATCGCGTCATCGAAGGCTTCATGGCGCAGACCGGCGACGTCAAGTTCGGCAATTCGAGCAAGCCTTCGTTTGCGCCATCGCGCGCCGGCATGGGCGGCTCTGAAAAGCCTGACCTGAAGGCTGAATTCTCCAACGCGAACCACGGCCGCGGCACCTGCTCGATGGCCCGTTCGCAGAATCCGAACTCGGCCAACTCGCAGTTCTTCATCTGCTTCGACGATGCCGCGTTCCTCAACCGCCAGTACACGGTCTGGGGCCAGGTCATCGAAGGCATGGACAATATCGACAAGATCAAGCGCGGCGAGCCGGTGCAGGATCCCGATAAGATCGTGTCGCTGAAGGTCGCGGCCGACGTCAACTAAGGCGAAACGACAATGATGGGCGTCGTCTGGTCGCTTCTCGGCATCCTGTCCGGCGCCTTCATTGCCATTCAGGCGCCGATCAATTCTCAGCTTGCGCGCGGCCTGGGTCTCCCGGTCGCGGCCGCCGCGTTTTCGTTCCTGTCGGGTGCGATCGTACTCGGCATCATCTCCGTCACGGTGGTGAAGCTGCAAGAGATTTCGCTCGACTGGAAGGCGCCGGCACCCTGGTTGTTCGTCGCCGGCGGCATGCTCGGCGGCTTCTACGTCACGCTTTCAACTATCCTGACGCCGCGCATTGGTGCGGCCGCCCTGATGGCGTTCCTGGTGGCCGGTCAGTTGATCGCCGGCATGCTCATCGACCGCGTCGGCTTCCTTGGTGTCGCTGTGCGCGAAATCTCGCTCGGCCGGATCGCCGGCGCCGTGCTTCTGCTGGCCGGAGCGCTGCTCGTTCGGCTGTACTGATGCGCGTCGACTTCTTCGATTTCGACCTGCCGGAGGAGCGCATCGCGCTTCGCCCGGCAGAGCCGCGCGACAGCGCCAAAATGCTCGTCATCGAGCCGGGCAAGGGGCTGGAGGACCGCACGGTTGGCGATCTGCCGTCCTTGCTCCGCACCGGCGACGTGCTGGTCTTCAACGACACCAAGGTCATTCCAGCGCAGCTGAAAGGGATCAGGCGGCGCGGCGAGGCGGTGGCGCAGGTCGAGGCCACGCTGCACATGCGCAAGGCTCCAGACCGTTGGCTGGCGTTCATGCGGCCGGGAAAGCGCATCGCCGCCGGCGACCGCATCCATTTCGGCCATGACGGCAATTCCTGTTTCCTCGGCCAGCTCGATGCCACGGTGATCGAGAAGGGCAAGGGCGGCGAAGCGCTGCTCGGCTTTGACCTATCCGGTCCCTTCCTCGACGAGGCGCTGCACGCGGTCGGCCACATTCCGCTGCCGCCCTACATCGCCTCGAAGCGCGATGACGACGAGCGCGACCGTGCCGACTACCAGACCATCTATGCCCGGGAAGAAGGTGCCGTTGCCGCGCCTACCGCTGGCCTGCATTTCACGCCGGAGCTTTTTGCGGCGCTGGACGCCAAGGGGGTCGAGCGCCGCTTCGTCACCTTACACGTGGGCGCCGGTACGTTCCTTCCTGTGAAGGCGGACGACACCGCCGACCACAAAATGCATGCCGAGATCGGCTCGGTCAGCCCGGCGACCGCCGATGCGCTCAACGCCGCGAAGGCAAGGGGCGGGCGCATCATCGCCGTGGGTACGACTTCGCTGCGCCTGCTCGAGAGCGCGGCGCGTGAAGACGGCACGCTGGCGCCATGGTCAGGCCCGACCGACATCTTCATCACGCCCGGCTACCGCTTTCGCACCGCCGACATGCTGATGACCAATTTCCATCTGCCGCGCTCGACGCTGTTCATGCTGGTTTCGGCCTTCAGCGGCCTCGACACGATGCGTGCCGCCTATGCGCATGCCATAACGAACCGCTACAGGTTCTACTCCTATGGCGACGCAAGCCTGCTTTACCGAGCGGAGATGAGCGATGGACGATGATCTGCAAACCCTCGATCGCGAAAGCCTGATCGCGGAAGTGAAAAAGCTGCGCGCCGGCATTCGCGCACACCGCGACACCACAGGGCACGATCTGTGCTGGCATCACCCCGATCTGTGGGACCTGCTGCCTGAGAAGGCCGAGCCGTCGATCGCTGTGCCCCCCTGGCCCAAATTCATGCGCGGCTGCATCCGATATCGCCAATCGCTCGACAGGCAGGCGCCGGATGCGCCGGTCCACGACAAGGAATTCAATGGCTGAGACGTTCACCTTCAAGGTGCTGGCGACCGATGGCAAGGCGCGGCGCGGCTTGATCGACATGCCGCGCGGCCAAATCCGCACACCGGCCTTCATGCCGGTCGGCACCGGTGGCACGGTCAAGGCCATGTACATGGACCAGGTGCGCGGCGTCGGCGCCGACATCATCCTTGGCAACACCTATCACCTGATGCTGCGGCCTGGGGCCGAGCGCGTGGCGCGGCTCGGCGGTCTGCACGAATTCGCCCGCTGGCCGCACCCGATCCTGACCGACAGCGGCGGATTCCAGGTGATGTCTCTGTCGAAGCTAAGGAAGCTGACCGAGAAAGGCGTCACCTTCCGTTCGCACATCGATGGCGCGGCTTATGAAATGTCACCGGAGCGCTCCATAGAAATTCAAGGACTGCTCGATTCCGACATCCAGATGCAGCTCGACGAATGCACGGCGCTGCCCGCCGAGATGAAAGAGATCGAGCGCGCCATGGAATTGTCGCTACGCTGGGCGGAGCGCTGCAAGGCGGCGTTCGGCGACCAGCCGGGCAAGGCGATGTTCGGCATCGTGCAGGGTGGTGACAACGCGGCGCTCAGGGTGCGCTCGGCGCAGGCGCTGAGCGCGATGGACCTGAAGGGCTATGCTGTCGGCGGCCTGGCTGTCGGCGAGCCGCAAGCAGTGATGCTCGACATGCTCGACATCACGTGCCCGGAACTGCCCGACAACAAGCCGCGCTATCTCATGGGCGTGGGAACGCCGGACGATATCCTGAAATCGGTGGCGCGCGGCATCGACATGTTCGACTGCGTGATGCCGACGAGGGCCGGCCGGCATGGTCTTGCCTATACCAGGCGCGGCAAGGTCAATCTGCGCAACGCCCGCCACGCCGACGATCCGCGCCCGCTCGACGACGAGAGCGATTGCCCCGCGGCGCGCGACTATTCGCGCGCCTATCTGCACCATCTGGTGCGCTCGCAGGAGGCGCTCGGGGCGATGCTGCTGACCTGGAACAACCTTTCCTATTACCAGAAGCTGATGCAGGACATCCGGGCCGCGATCGAGGCGGGCAGCTTCGAGGCACGCGGCGCCGATATCAGCGAAGGCTGGGCGAGAGGCGACATCCCGGCGTTGTAACGCACCGACGCTGCAGCGTTCAGGTGCTCAGCGAGTTCGAGGCGCGCAGGCTGCAGCCGGTGATCTGGAAGGTGCCGTCGGGCTGTTGCTGCAGCGTGTAGACCGCCTCGTAGTCCTTGCCGTCGGGGCCGACGATCAGCACGTGCTGGACGATCGAACCCGAGCCGGTCTCCTCGAACTTGCCGAAGGAATAGGACTGCGGCTTGCGCACCGGTGGGTAGCCGTTGGTCACCATGTTCATGAAGGCATCGACGGTCGGGAAGACCTGCTTCACGTTCGGGGCGGCGAAGCTATAGGCCTTGGCGCCGTCATTGGCGATGAGGGCCTTCAATTGACCGTCGATGACGGCCTGGCCAGCCTTGATCTCGGCGTCGCCGGCAAACGCTTGGGAAGCCAGCATGAGCGAAACGAACGCGAATGCGAAAAAGCCGCGGCGCATGGCCTGTCTCCACCGTCCCTCGAGAAGCCGCCTCCAGCAAAAGCTGTTCCGGGAGGCATTCTAACATACGGGTGGCGGCGCTTCACGGTTTCAGCGGGCGGCAATATTCGTCCCGCCGCGGCGAATTCCTACGCGTAAGCTTCCTTTAGGGCGGGGCTCTCATCGTGGACCCTGAGGGAGAGAGCATGCTGCGCGAGGCCGCGGCCAAGGCAGGCGCCGGCTAAGTGCGCATTCCAACGCTTGAAAGGCCGCCTCCAGTCTGCCAGAAGGGCCGCTGGACCTGGAAGTTAGCGGGACGAAGCCATGAAGGCGTTTTTCGTGCAGATCAAATGCGAGCTGGGCAAATCCTATGAGGTTGCCAGCGCGCTTGCCGACGCCGAGATCGCCTCGGAAATCTACTCCACCGCCGGCAATTACGATCTGCTCGCCAAATTCTATGTCGACGATGAGGAAGACGTCGGCCATTTCGTCAACGAGAAGGTGCAGGTTCTTCCCGGTATCAAGGACACGTTCACCGTCGTCACCTTCCGCGCCTTCTAGCAGCGCGGGGCATTTGCCCGGGCATGAGGCAGAGCCTGATCAAGCTCATATTTCAGCTGCCTCAATTTTAGGCAGCCGCAACATACTGATCGTCCGGATCTCCCAAATCACCGATTGCGCTTGATTTTCTCCAACGACGCCAGTGAAATGGCGTCACAGGGGAGTATGCGATTGGCAGCGTTCGATGAAATGCTTCCGGAGGTTTCCGGACTTAGACGACCGTATTCGGCTTACGATCGCTGGCTGAAGGAGCAGGATCCAGCCAGACTTACCGAAAAGATGCAGGACGCCGAACGCGTCTTCCGCAAGACCGGCATCACGTTTGCCGTTTATGGCGAGCAGGAAGCATCCGAGCGGCTGATCCCGTTCGATATCGTTCCCCGCATCATTTCAGGCAATGAGTGGCGTCGCCTGACGCAAGGCATCGAGCAGCGCGTACAGGCGCTGAACGCCTTCCTCGACGACATCTACCATCGCCAGGAAATCCTTCGCGCCGGCCGCGTTCCCAGGGACCTGATCGCCAGGAACGAGGCATTCCTGCCGGAAATGATCGGCGTGCGGCCGCCGGCCGGAGTCTATACCCACATCATCGGCGTCGACATCGTGCGTATCAGCGAGGACGAGTTCTATGTGCTGGAGGACAATGCGCGCACGCCGTCCGGTGTCTCCTACATGCTGGAGAACCGCGAAACGATGATGCAACTGTTCCCCGAGCTGTTCCAGAAGATCAAGGTGCGGCCAGTGGAGAATTATCCGCAGTTGTTGCGCCAGTCGCTGGCGGCGGTGCGGCCGCAGAACACCAAGGGTGCGCCGACCATCGCGGTGCTGACGCCCGGCAGTTTCAATTCCGCCTATTTCGAACACGCCTTCCTTGCCGACCAGATGGGTGTGCAGCTGGTGGAGGGGCAGGATCTGCGCGTCGTCGATGGACATGTCGCGATGCGCACGACCGAAGGCTACAAGCAGATCGACGTTCTTTACCGCCGCGTGGATGATTCTTTCCTGGACCCGCTGACCTTCAGGCCGGATTCAGCTCTCGGCATACCCGGCATCATGGATGTATATCGCGCCGGTAACATCACCATCGCCAACGCACCGGGAACCGGTATCGCCGACGACAAGGCGATCTATTCCTATATGCCCGAGATCGTCGAATTCTACACCGGCCGCAAGGCAATCCTCGGCAACATCCCGACCTGGCGCTGTTCGGAGCCGGACAGCCTGAAATATGTGCTCGAGCATATCCACGAGTTGGTGATCAAGGAAGTGCATGGTTCGGGTGGCTACGGCATGCTGGTCGGACCGGCCGCGACCAAGAAGGAATGTCAGGATTTTGCCAAGAAGCTGCAAGCCAAACCGTCTAATTACATCGCCCAGCCGACGCTCGCGCTCTCGACCTGTCCGATCCTGACTGAAAAGGGCCTGGCGCCGCGCCACGTCGATCTCAGGCCCTATGTGCTGGTGTCCGATCGCATCCAGATCGTGCCCGGTGGGCTGACGCGCGTTGCGCTGAAGGAAGGCTCGCTGGTGGTGAATTCCTCTCAGGGCGGCGGGACAAAAGACACTTGGGTGCTGGATGACTGAGCTGAGCGGGGGGACGCAGCGATCATGAAACCCATTCTTCCCTACTCCCTACTCCCTATTCGCTATTCGCTCGATATCAAGGCAAGCTGACATGCTTCTCGGCCGTACCGCGAACGGACTTTATTGGATGAACCGCTATATCGAGCGGGCCGAAAACATGGCGCGGCTGGTCGACGCCGGGCTGCGTATGGCGCTCACTCGCACCCAGAGCGCGTCGGAGGAGTGGAATTCGGTGCTGCTCAGCGCCGGCTCCGACGTCGCCTTCAAGCAGAAATACCCGGACTATACGGCGGCCAATGTCTCCGACTTCCTTTTGCGCGACACGTCGAACCCATCGAGCACGATGTCGTCGATCGAGACTGCCCGCAACAATGCGCGCATGGTGCGCACCGCGCTGACGCGCGAGACGTGGGAGAGCATCAACGAAGCCTGGATGGCGCTGAAACGGATGCTAGCGAGGCCGATCGACGAGCGCGACCTGCCCACCGTGCTCGATGCGATCAAGCGCGAGACCGCACTGATCCGCGGCTCGTTCTACGGCACCATGCTGCGCAACGAGATTTTCGACTTTTCGCAGCTCGGCACCTATGTCGAGCGCGCCGACAACACCGCCCGCATCCTTGACGTGAAATACTACGTGCTGCTGCCATCGATCTCCTGGGTCGGCTCGACGCTCGACAACTATCAGTGGGAATCGATCCTGCGCTCGGTGTCGGCGCATCGCTCCTATCGCTGGGTCTATGACGCCGACTACAAGCCGACCAATATCGCGGACTACCTGATCCTCAACGTCCGCATGCCGCGATCGCTGACCTTCTGCTACCGTTTCCTGGCAGAGCATCTGAAATTTCTCTCCGACGACTATGGCGAGCGCCATGCGTGTCACGCAACGGCGGAAAAAACGCAGGCGATGCTGAGGGCAGGGTCGATCAAGGATATATTCGACGCCGGCCTGCATGAGTTCCTGGCCGGGTTCATCCGCGACAACACCAGGCTCGGCGACGAGATCGCGCAAGACTACAGGTTTTATTGAAACATGATCCCGAACCGAAGGACCGCGTCAGCGAAAGGTGGGTACCGGCTTTCGCCAGGGATCATGCACTCGAACGGAAGATGGCCATGCGGCTGAAAATCACGCACCGGACAGAATACCGCTACGACGCACCGGTGCAGTATTTGCTCCAGAGGCTACGGCTGCTTCCCATGAGCGGGCCGACCCAGACCGTGCTGTCCTGGGCGCTGAAGGTCGAGGGCGCGCGCGAGGAAGTGCGATTTACCGACCATTACGGCAACGATAGCAGGCTGCTGAGCGTCGAGGGTGATCACGACTTCATCACAGTCGAAGCGTTGGGCGAGGTGGTGACGCGCGATACATCAGGTGTCAGCGGGCCGCATCAAGGCTTCGCGCCACTCTGGTTGTTCGCGCAGGAGACCGCTTTGACCACCATAGGCGGCGGCATCCGTGATCTTGCCGAGGCGCTCGGCAAGGGCACCGACCTTGACAGGCTGCACCGGCTGATGGCCGCCATCGGCGAGCGCGTCGCCTACACGCCGGGAACCACCAATGCGACGACTCCGGCCGAAGAGGCCTTGATGCTGAAGACCGGGGTTTGCCAGGATCATAGCCACATCTTTGCCGCCGCCGCACGCGCCATGGGATTTCCGGCCCGCTATGTCAGCGGCTATCTGATGATGGATGCGGCGGTGAAGCAGGCGGCGAGCCACGCCTGGGCCGAAGCCCATGTCGCGGGCCTCGGCTGGGTTGCCTTCGATCCCGCCAATGGTATTTCTCCCGACGAACGCTATGTGAAGGTGGCCACCGGCCGCGATTACCGTGACGCTTCGCCGGTGTCGGGAATTCGACTGGGACAGGCGGAAGAACTGCTTGCGGTCACCGTCACGGTAGAGCAGTAATCCCCCAGGGATTACTGCCTCAAGAGATTCCATGACCTATTGCGTCGGCCTCAAGATCGATCGCGGGCTCGTGTTCATGTCGGACACGCGCACCAATGCCGGGATGGATTCTATCTCGACCTTCAAGAAGATGCACGTCTGGGAGCAGCCGGGCGAGCGCGTCATCGTTTTGATGTCGGCCGGCAATCTGGCGACGACGCAGGCCGTGGTCAGCCTGCTCGACGAACGCACCAAGGCGGTGACCGACCGTCACGAGAAGCTGCTCGAAACGCCATCCATGTACCAGACGGTGCGGCTGGTCGGCGACACGGTCAAGGAAGTGATCGCGCAATCGTCACCAGCGGGCGAGAAAGCCGATTCCTATTTCAATGCCTCCTTCATCCTCGGTGGGCAGATCAAGGGCAGCCCGCCGCGCCTGTTCATGATCTATCCCGAAGGCAATTTCATCGAATCGACTGACGACACGCCGTTCTTTCAGATCGGGGAAACCAAATACGGCAAGCCGATCATCATCCGCGCTTACGAAAAGACGATGAGCCTCGCCGAGACGGTGAAACTGCTGCTGGTGTCGTTCGATTCGACGCTGAAGTCGAACCTGTCGGTCGGCCTGCCGCTCGACCTGCTTTTCCTGGAACAGGGTGCCTTTCAGGTTGGTCTGAAAAAGCGGATCGCCCAGGACGACCAGTATTACCGCACGATCTCCGACGGATGGTCGAATGCCCTGAAGACGGCGTTCGCCAGCCTGCCGGATTTTCCTGGCTAGTCCGCATATCTCGCCGTTCGCAAAAGCCGGCGCGTCACCGGCGGCGAAAGATCATGTCGGGAGGACAAGATGAACAATGATGATTTCCGGCAATGGTCGCAACGTGCCGCTGATTGGGGCGCCGACTATCGCAACAATCTGCGTGAGCGGCCGGTGCGGCCGCTGGTCGAGCCGGGCGACATTTTCAGGAGCATCGAGGCGTCGCCGCCCGAAGACGCGGAGCCGATGGACAGGATTTTCGCCGACTTCGAAGAGAAGATCGTGCCGGGGATGACGCATTGGCAGCACCCGCGCTTCTTCGCCTATTTTCCGGCCAACGCGGCGCCCGTCTCGGTGGTGGCTGAATACCTGGTGTCGGCGATGGCCGCGCAATGCATGCTTTGGCAGACGTCGCCGGCGGCGACCGAGCTTGAAACGCGGACCGTCGACTGGATGCGCCAGGCGCTCGGCCTGCCGGAGGGTTTCTCCGGCGTCATCCAGGATTCGGCCTCGTCGGCGACACTCAACGCGGTGTTGACCATGCGCGAGCGGGCGCTGGACTGGCAAGGCAACAAAAAAGGATTGGCCGGGCAGGGGCGGTTGCGCATCTATTCCTCCGACCAGGTGCACACTTCGATCGATCGGGCGATCTGGGTGTCAGGGATAGGCGAGGACAATCTCGTGCGCATTCCGGTCGCCGGCCGTTTTCGCGCCATGGAAGCGGCCGCACTCGAAGCGGCAATCGTCGCCGATCGCGAGGCCGGCATGCTGCCCGCCGGCATCATCGCCAGCGTCGGCGGCACCAGCACCGGCGGCACGGACGATATTGCAGCGGTTGCGGAGATTGCCAGGCGGCAAGGGCTCTACCTGCATGTCGATGCCGCCTGGGCCGGGTCGGCGATGATCTGCCCGGAATTTCGCCATTTCTGGGCCGGCGCCGAGTTGGCTGATTCCATCGTCTTCAACCCCCACAAATGGCTGGGCGCGCAGTTCGATTGCTCGATGCAGTTCATCCGGCAGCCGGAAGACGTGGTTCGTACGCTGGCCATCAAGCCCGAATTTCTCAAGACACATGGCCGCGACGGCATCATCAACTACTCCGAATGGTCGGTGCCGCTTGGTCGGCGCTTCCGGGCGCTGAAAGTTTGGTTTCTGCTGCGCGCCCATGGACTGGAAAACCTGCGAACCATGATCCGCAACCATGTCGCCTGGAGCGAAGGCCTTGCGCTGCGTCTGGCGAGGGAGCCGGATTTCGAAATCGTCAGCGAGCCGATGCTGTCGCTGTTTTCGTTCCGGCACAAGGCTGCAGCGGGTGCCGATGCCGACGAGCACAATCTGCGGCTGGTCAATGCGATCAACGACGATGGCCGCATCTACCTGACGCAAACGAAAGTCGATGGGAGGGTGGCGATCCGCTTCCAGGTCGGTCAGTTCGATGCCACGGCAGAGGACGTCGACGCCGCTTTCACCGTCATCACCGAAATAGCGCGTGCCATGGCCTGAAAAGGTTAGGTTAAGGTCGCGCCGAGGTTCACCCGTGCAATCATCGGATTTCGTTAGCCGGCTTGCGCCTTTTCATCGGTTTCGTTTTCGATTATAAGCAACAAAACGAAAATGGGAGCTTGCCTGATGTATCTGTCGCCGCGCCATGCCGAGATCATCCAGATGGCCAAGGACAATGGCCGCGTGCTGGTCGATGATCTGGCCACGCATTTCAACGTGACGCCGCAGACCATCCGCAAGGACCTCAACGATTTGTGCGACCAGCGGCTGCTTTCGCGCATCCATGGCGGCGCCTTGTTCCCGTCTGGTATCGAGAACATGGAGTATGAAGCCAGGCGCAAGATCGCGGCCGACGAGAAGGAAGCGATTGGTCGCGCGGCGGCCAGGTTGATCCCCGACAACGCCTCGCTGTTCATCAACATCGGCACCACGACCGAGGCGGTCAGCAAGGCGTTACTCGATCACGACGGCCTGATGGTCATCACCAATAACATCAATGTTGCCAATAGGATGCGCATCTACCCGTCGATCGAGGTGGTGATTGCGGGCGGAGTGGTGCGCGGCTCGGACGGGGGTGTCGTCGGCGAGGCGGCGGTCGATTTTATCAGGCAGTTCAAGGTCGACTATGCTGTCATCGGCGCCTCGGCCATCGATCATGATGGCGCCTTGCTCGATTTCGATTTTCGCGAAGTGAAGGTCGCGCAAGCGATTATCGCCAATGCCAGGCATGTCATCCTTGTATCCGACCAGACCAAATTCGAACGCACGGCACCTGTGCGCATCGGTCACCTGTCGCAGGTCAACACCTTCATCACCGATCGCTGCGATATCGCTTCGGTACGCAAGATCTGCCAGGAGGCCGAGGTTCAGCTGATCGAGACATCGCTTGGCTGAGATGATTCACGGTCTTCTCGCAGGTGTGTGATATTTCGTTTGACATTCGTTATGAGTTCGAAATAATTCCGCAACGGTTTCGCAAAAGACCCAAAATGGTGCAATGCGAAATCGTGGAGGAGCTAAGTGGACACATCTTCAGTCCGGGACATTTTCGTCATAGGCGGCGGCATCAACGGTTGCGGCATCGCCCGTGATGCCGCTGGGCGCGGTTTTTCGGTCTTTCTCGCCGAGATGAACGATCTCGCCAGCGGAACCTCGTCCGGCTCGACCAAGCTGATCCATGGCGGGCTGCGCTATCTCGAATTCTACGAATTCCGCCTGGTGCGCGAGGCGCTCATGGAGCGCGAGGTTCTGTGGAAGAACGCGCCGCACATCATCTGGCCGATGCGCTTCGTGCTGCCCTATGCCAAGGGCCTGCGCCCCGCCTGGTTGATCCGGCTTGGCCTTTTCCTTTACGACCACATTGGCGGGCGCAAATTGCTGCCGGCGACCAGGACGCTGGACATGACGAGCGACCCGGCCGGTAAGCCTTTGAAGCCTTTGTTCAAAAGGGCTTTCGAATATTCCGACGGCTGGGTCAACGATGCGCGGCTGGTGGCGCTGAATGCACGTGACGCCGCTGACCGGGGCG
This sequence comes from Mesorhizobium sp. B2-5-4, assembly GCF_006441095.1. Taxonomy (NCBI): domain Bacteria; kingdom Pseudomonadati; phylum Pseudomonadota; class Alphaproteobacteria; order Hyphomicrobiales; family Phyllobacteriaceae; genus Mesorhizobium; species Mesorhizobium sp. B2-5-4. The sequence continues at coordinate 177,676 of NZ_VFUR01000011.1, forward strand.
CAACGATCCGGACCCGCACGAAAGTGATTGGAGCCCGCCGCGAAGGCGGCATCTGGACGATAAAGATCGAGAACCTGCAGACCGGCGAGACCGAAGAGGTCAAGGCCCGGTTGCTGGTCAATGCGGCGGGTCCTTGGGTCGACCACGTGCTGTCCGGCGTCGTCGGACAGAATGACGTTCACAATGTTCGCCTCGTGCAGGGCAGCCACATCGTCATCGCCAAGAAGTTCGACGATCCGCGCGCCTATTTCTTCCAGAACAAGGATGGCCGCATCATCTTCGCCATTCCCTACGAGGACGAGTTCACGCTGATCGGCACCACCGATCAGGATTATCCCGGCGATCCGCATGATGTGAAGATCAGCGACACAGAGACCGATTATCTCTGTGCCGCGGCCAGCGAGTATTTCGCGGTTCCGGTCAAGCTCTCGGACATCGTCTGGACCTATTCGGCCGTGCGTCCGCTCTATGATGACGGCGCCTCCAAGGCGCAGGAAGCGACACGCGACTATGTGCTGAAGGCCGAAGGCGGCGAGGGCGCCGCGCCGCTGATCAACGCGTTTGGCGGCAAGATCACCACCTATCGCCGGCTGTCGGAATCGATGCTGGAGAAGATCGAAGGGTTTCTCGGCAAGCGCGGCAAGCCGTGGACATCAGATGCGCCGCTGCCAGGTGGCGATTTTCCCGCCACCGGTTTCGATGCGCAGGTGACGAAGCTGAAATCGGCCTATCCGTTCCTCGACGCACGCCTGGCCCGCCGGCTGACCCGGCTTTACGGCACGCGAGCGCAGGTTCTTCTGGGCCTGGCCAAATCGAATGCCGATCTGGGCCGCAATTTCGGTGCCGATCTCTACGAGGCCGAGATACGTTACCTCGTCGAAAACGAATGGGCTATCACAGCTGAAGATGTACTATGGCGCAGGACCAAGCGCGGCCTGCATCTCGGCCGCGAGCAGGTGGCATCGCTCGATGAATTTATGCGCGGCATAAGCCGACGGCATGTCGCGGCTGCTGAATGAAGAAGGTTTTGAGCTGATGCTGAAAGCCTGGGAGGAGGCGTCATGCTGGAACTGAGGAACGTCACCAAGACGGTCGGTGCGGTCGAGCACATCCGCGACGTGTCGCTGACGCTTCAGCACGGCTCGCTTAACGTATTGCTCGGGCCCACGCTTTCCGGCAAGACCAGCCTGATGCGGCTGATGGCCGGCCTCGATGTACCGACATCCGGCTCGGTCTGGTTCGACGGCCAGAATGTCACCGGCACGCCGGTGCAGAAGCGCAAAATCGCCATGGTCTACCAGCAGTTCATCAACTATCCGGCGATGACCGTCTATGACAATATCGCCTCACCGCTCAGGGTGGCCGGCGTCGAGCAGCGCAAGATCGACAGCCAAGTGCGCGAAGCGGCGGCACTCCTCAAACTGACCCCCTATCTCGACCGCACGCCGCTCAGCCTGTCGGGCGGCCAGCAGCAGCGCACAGCGCTGGCGCGTGCCATCGTCAAGAATGCCAGCCTGGTGCTGCTCGACGAACCGCTTGCCAATCTCGACTACAAGCTGCGCGAGGAATTGCGGGCGGAACTGCCAAGGATCTTTGCCGCAGCCGGCACCATCTTCGTTTATGCCACCACCGAGCCGCATGAAGCCCTGCTGCTCGGCGGCAACACGGCAACGCTGTCGGAAGGCCGCATCACCCAGTTCGGGCCGACCATCGACGTATTCCGCAAACCGATCGATCTGGTGACGGCCAGGACCTTTGCCGATCCGCCGCTCAACACCATCGTGCTGGCCAAAAAGGGGGCGGATTTTCTGCTCGAGGGCGGGGTCAAGCTGCCGGTGCCGGCGGAACTCGTCGGCATCGCCGATACGAACTATACGATCGGCTTCCAGCCACACCATCTTTCGCTCGATCGGCCCAATGTCTCCGCGGTGCCGGTGCGGGCAAAGGTCACCATCACCGAAATCACCGGGTCCGAGAGCTTCATCCATCTCGACTTTGCCGATGCCCGCTGGGTGATGTTGACCCACGGCATCAGGGATTTCGAGACCGACGCGGTGGTCGAGGTGTTCATCGACCCGCGTCACATCATGGTCTTCGACGAGCACGGCCATGCCGTGACCGCGCCGAAGCTGGCGGCTTAGGAGGGGCGATATGGCACGCATCGACGTCAACCATGTCAGGCATTCCTATCTGCCGAACCCGCGCACGGATGCCGATTTCGCGCTACGCGAAGTGCACCACATTTTCGAGGATGGCGGTGCCTATGCGCTGCTTGGGCCGTCCGGCTGCGGCAAGACCACGCTGCTCAACATCATATCGGGGCTGCTTCACCCCTCGCACGGCCAGTTGCTGTTCAATGGCAGGGACGTGACCAGGCTGTCGACGCAGGAGCGCAACATCGCGCAGGTGTTCCAGTTCCCGGTCATCTACGACACCATGACCGTCTACGACAACCTGGCCTTCCCGCTGCGCAATCGCGGCGTGCCGGAACCAGATGTCGACCGCAAGGTGCGCGAGACGCTCGACATGATCGACCTGGCCTCGTGGGCGAAAAGGAAGGCAAGGGGCCTGACCGCCGATCAGAAGCAGAAGATCTCGCTCGGCCGTGGGCTGGTGCGCTCGGACGTCAACGCCATCCTGTTCGACGAACCGCTGACCGTCATCGATCCGCACATGAAATGGGTGCTGCGCTCGCAGTTGAAACAGCTCCACCGCCGCTTCGGTTACACGATGGTCTATGTCACGCACGACCAGACCGAGGCGCTGACCTTCGCCGACCAGGTGGTGGTGATGTATGATGGCGGCATCGTGCAGATCGGCACGCCGGCGGAACTGTTCGAGCGGCCGCGTCACACTTTTGTCGGCTATTTCATTGGATCGCCAGGCATGAATGTCGTGCCGGTGGCAATCGAAGGCAGGACCGCGACGCTCGGCTCGCAACGGATCGAATTGCCTGGAGTACCGAAGGCGGGCAGCGGCGCGGTCGAGCTTGGTATCCGCCCGGAATATGTGCGGCTCGGCCGCGATGGAATGGCGGTTTCAATCACCAAGGTCGAGGATGTCGGCCGCCACAAGGTGGTGCGCGCCAAGCTGGAAGGCCGCGACATCGCGGCGGTCATCGGCGAGGACGAAACCGTACCCGCCGAACCAAAGGTGCGGTTCGACCCGGCCCGCATCAACATCTATGCCGATTCCTGGCGCGTCGAGATGGGGGCGTAGATGGAAAAGACCTGGAACAACAAGGCCTGGTTCCTGGTGCTGCCGGTGCTGGTGCTGGTGGCCTTCACCGCGGTCATCCCGCTGATGACGGTCGTCAACTATTCGGTGCAGGACACGTTCGGCAACAATGTCTTCACCTGGGCAGGCACCGAATGGTTCGAAGACCTGCTCTCGTCCAGCCGCTTCTGGGAGGCGATGGTTCGCAACCTGATCTTTTCCTTCATCATCCTGGCCATCGAAGTGCCGCTCGGCATCTTCATCGCGCTCAACATGCCGAAAAAGGGCTGGGGCGTGCCGGTCTGCCTGGTGCTGATGTCGCTGCCGCTGCTGATACCGTGGAACGTGGTCGGCACCATCTGGCAGGTGTTCGGGCGCAGCGATATCGGTCTGATGGGCTACTACCTCAACGCGGTCGGCATCGACTACAATTATGTGCAGGATCCATTCGACGCCTGGGTGACGATCATCATCATGGATGTCTGGCACTGGACCAGCCTTGTCGTGCTGCTCTGCTATGCCGGCCTGGTCTCGATCCCGGATGCATTCTACCAGGCGGCCAAGATCGACGGTGCGTCGCGCTGGGCGGTGTTTCGTTACATTCAGTTGCCGAAGATGCAGCGCGTGCTTCTGATCGCCGTGCTGCTGCGGTTCATGGACAGCTTCATGATCTACACCGAACCCTTCGTCGTCACCGGCGGCGGTCCGGGGAACTCGACGACGTTCCTGTCGATCGACCTCGTCAAGACGGCACTCGGCCAGTTCGACCTTGGTCCGGCGGCGGCAATGTCGCTGGTCTACTTCCTCATCATCCTGTTGTTGTCATGGGTGTTCTACACCGTGATGACCAACTACGACGCGGAGCGCTGATATGGCTGGCGCCAACGAACGCACCGAGCGCAATGCAATGAGCCGGACCGCCCCCGCGGAAGGGGGGCTCGCCAGTTCACTGTCACAGAGCGAACTCGACAGGCGGATGCGCCGGCGCGGCGAGGAATCGCGCTGGTGGTGGATCGTGCCAACGCTCTACATCATCGTTCTGCTGCTGCCGATCTACTGGCTCATCAACATGAGCTTCAAGACCAATGCCGAGATCGTCAACTCGCTGACGCTTTACCCGCACGCACCGACGATCGCCAACTACATCACCATCTTCACGCAGAAGGCCTGGTATTCCGGCTACATCAACTCGATCACCTATGTCGTCATGAACATGGTGATTTCGGTGTCGGTGGCCCTGCCGGCGGCTTACGCTTTCTCGCGCTATCGCTTCCTTGGCGACAAGCATCTGTTCTTCTGGCTGCTGACCAACCGCATGGCGCCGCCGGCCGTGTTCGCGCTGCCGTTCTTCCAGCTCTACTCGGCCTTCGGCCTCATCGACACGCACATAGCGGTGGCGCTGGCGCACTGCCTGTTCAACGTGCCGCTGGCGGTGTGGATCCTGGAAGGTTTCATGTCGGGCGTGCCGAAGGAAATCGACGAGACAGCCTATATCGACGGGTATTCCTTTCCGCGGTTCTTCATCAAGATATTCATGCCGCTGATCGCCAGCGGCATCGGCGTCGCCTGCTTTTTCTGCTTCATGTTTTCGTGGGTCGAACTGCTGATCGCCCGCACGCTGACCACGACCGATGCCAAGCCGATCGCCGCGACCATGACGCGTACGGTGTCGGCCTCGGGCATGGACTGGGGTCTGCTGGCAGCCGCCGGCGTTTTGACACTGATCCCCGGCGCGCTCGTGATCTGGTTCGTGCGAAACTATATTGCCAAGGGCTTTGCCCTGGGGAGGGTCTGACATGAACCTCGACTTTTCCTGGATGGCGTGGACCTGGCCGACGGCCGCGTTCTTCAGCGTCATCGCGCTGCTTTTGCTTGGCATGGGTGTCTGGGAATATGCCTCGCCCGGCGGCAATCCGCGTGTCGGCGTGCTGCGCTTCGAGACGACGCGCGGCGACCGCCTCTTCGTTTCGCTGCTTGGCAGCGCCTTTATCCATCTCGCTTGGCTGGGTCTGGTTGGGTCCAACCTGTGGTGGGCTCTCGCTCTCTCTGTGGTCTACGCAATTGGCGTGTTCCGCTACGTATAGAGGGGGATACTGATGGAGCGGCCCGTAGGTGGTCGCTCCAGTTCGCACTTGAAACCTTTTAAAAACTCGGAGGAGACACAATGCGACGGCAATTTTTAACATCAACGACAGCCCTTGTCCTTTTGCTCGGCGCGGGCCACGCCTATGCCGGAATGGATGAGGCAAAAGCCTTTCTCGACAAGGAGATAGGACCTCTTTCGACGCTCTCGCGCGCCGATCAGGAAAAGGAAATGCAGTGGTTCATCGATGCGGCCAAACCGTTTGCCGGCATGGACATCAAGGTCGTCTCGGAAACTTTGACCACCCACCAGTATGAATCGCAGGTGCTGGCGCCTGCCTTCACTGCCATCACCGGCATCAAGGTCACGCATGACGTCATCCAGGAAGGCGACGTCGTCGAGAAGATCCAGACCCAGATGCAGACCGGCCAGAACCTTTATGACGGCTGGGTCAACGACAGCGATCTGATCGGCACCCACTGGCGCTACCAGCAGGTGCGCGACCTGACTGATTGGATGGCGGGCGAAGGCAAGGACGTCACCGACCCGATGCTCGACGTCAACGACTTCATCGGCACCAAGTTCACCACGGCGCCGGACAAGAAGCTCTACCAGCTTCCCGACCAGCAGTTCGCGAACCTCTACTGGTTCCGTTACGATTGGTTCAATGACGAAAAGAACAAGGCCGACTTCAAGGCCAAGTACGGCTATGAGCTCGGCGTGCCCGTCAACTGGTCGGCTTACGAGGACATTGCCGAATTCTTCACCGGCCGTGACGTCGGCGGCAAGAAAGTCTATGGCCATATGGACTACGGCAAGAAGGACCCATCGCTCGGCTGGCGTTTCACCGACGCCTGGCTGTCGATGGCCGGCAACGGTGACAAGGGCCTGCCGAACGGCCTGCCGGTCGACGAATGGGGCATCAAGGTCGACGAGAACTCTCGTCCGGTCGGCTCATGCGTGGCGCGCGGCGGCGACACCAACGGCCCGGCGTCGGTCTATGCGATCCAGAAATACCTCGACTGGTTAAAGGCTTATGCGCCGCCGGAGGCGCAAGGCATGACCTTCTCTGAATCGGGTCCGGTTCCGGCGCAGGGCAACGTGGCGCAGCAGATCTTCTGGTACACCGCCTTCACCGCCGACATGGTCAAGCCCGGCCTGCCTGTCATGAACGACGACGGCACGCCGAAATGGCGCATGGCGCCGTCGCCGCACGGTTCCTACTGGAAGGACGGCATGAAGCTCGGCTATCAGGACGTCGGGTCGTGGACGTTGATGAAGTCGACACCAACTGACCGCGCCAAGGCCGCCTGGCTCTACGCGCAGTTCGTGACCTCCAAGACCGTGGATGTGAAGAAGAGCCATGTCGGTCTGACCTTCATCCGCGACTCCACGATCCACGACAAGAGTTTCACCGAACGCGCTCCCAAGCTCGGCGGCCTGATCGAGTTCTACCGTTCGCCGGCGCGCGTACAGTGGACGCCGACCGGCACCAACGTTCCCGACTATCCGAAGCTGGCACAGCTCTGGTGGCAGAACATCGGTGACGCTTCGTCGGGCGCCAAGTCGCCGCAGGAAGCCATGAATGGCCTCTGCGCCGATCAGGAGAAGGTTCTGGAACGAATAGAGAAGTCGGGTGTCCAGGGCGATATCGGTCCGAAAATGGCCGAAGAGCATGACCTTGCTTACTGGAATGCCGACGCGGTCAAGAAGGGCAACCTCGCGCCGCAGCTGAAGCTGGACAACGAGAAGGAAAAGCCGGTCACCATCAATTACGACGAGTTGGTCAAGAGCTGGCAGAAGTAAGACGGTCTATGCGGGCGTTCGCGCCCGTGTGAATTGAGGGAGGCGGCGCGTTGCCGTCTCCCTTCTTTGTGTCAAGGCGGAGGATGCGGGAATGAGCGGTTTTGTGCTGGCGATCGACCAGGGGACGACATCGACCCGGGCGATCCTGTTCGACGGCAAGATGAAGGTCGTAGGCAGCGGGCAGAAGGAATTCGCCCAACACTATCCGGCCTCCGGCTGGGTCGAGCACGATCCCGAAGAGATCTGGGCAAGCGTCATGACCACCGTGAAGGCTGCACTGAAGGCCGCCGGCCGTAGCGCCTCGGAGGTGGCCGCCATCGGCATCACCAACCAGCGCGAGACCGTCGTCATCTGGGACAAGGCAACCGGCAAACCGATCCACAACGCCATCGTCTGGCAAGACCGCCGCACGGCACCGCTGTGCCAGAAGCTGAAGAAGCAGGGGCTGGAGAAGAAATTTACACGCAAGACAGGGCTTCTGCTCGACCCCTATTTCTCGGGCACCAAGATCGCCTGGATCCTAGACAAGGTGAAGGGCGCGAGGAAACGTGCCGAGAAGGGCGAATTGCTGGCCGGTACCATCGACAGTTTTTTGATCTGGCGGCTGACCGGCGGCAAGGTGCACGCCACCGACGCGACCAACGCCTCGCGCACGCTGGTCTACAATATCGAGAAGAATGCCTGGGACGACGAACTGCTTTCCATCCTGCGCATCCCGGCCGCGATGCTGCCGGAGGTCAAGGATTGTGCGGATGATTATGGAATCACAGAGAACAACTTGTTTGGCACCGAGATTAGAATCCTAGGGGTTGCCGGCGACCAGCATGCCGCGACCATCGGCCAGGCCTGTTTCGAACCGGGCATGATGAAGTCCACCTACGGCACCGGCTGTTTTGCGCTGCTCAACACCGGCAGCGATCTGGTGCGCTCCAAGAACCGCCTCTTGACGACCATCGCCTACCGGTTGAACGGCAATACCACTTATGCGCTTGAAGGCTCGATCTTCATTGCGGGTGCCGCGGTGCAATGGCTGCGCGACGGCATCAAAGTCATCGGCAAAGCCGAGCAGAGCGGCAAGCTCGCGGCGGAAGCCGATCCGACGCAGAACGTCTATCTGGTACCGGCCTTTGTCGGGCTCGGCGCGCCGCACTGGGACGCCGGGGCGCGCGGCGCCATCTTCGGGCTAACCCGAAATTCCGGTCCGGCCGAGTTCGCCCGAGCGGCTTTGGAATCAGTCGCTTATCAGACTCGCGACCTACTCGACGCCATGCACAAGGATTGGAAGGGCGCCAAGGCAAAGACGGTGCTCAGGGTCGATGGCGGCATGGTGGCTTCGGACTGGACCATGCAGCGCCTGGCCGACATACTCGACGCAGCGGTTGACCGGCCGACAATCCTGGAGACGACCGCGCTGGGGGCTGCCTGGCTCGCCGGCTCGAAGGCGGGCGTGTGGCCCAAGGTGAGGGAGTTCGCGAAAAGCTGGGCACTTGAGCGACGGTTCGAGCCTGATATCGATAGCTCGATCCGATCCGCCAAGCTGGCAGGCTGGCGCGATGCCGTGCGCAGGACGCTGAGCGCATAAGGAAAGGCCCGCGCCGTTCCGCCGCGGGCCTTCCACTCACACCACGCATCAGTAAGGCGAACGGCATTCCCGACGAGGACCGTTGTTCGGCTGGAAGGTGTTGTCCGAGGCGCGGTAGCTCCGATAATGGTCGTAGCACCACTGCACATGGGCATTGCCTTCATAGACGCGGTTGTTCTCGTTGACGATTGCGCCGGTGATCAAGGCGCCAGTCGCAAAGGCCGCGAGCGGGAACCAGTAGTCGCCATGACGGCGATAGCCGCGGCGATATTCACGATAGCCGCGGTGACCATTCCAATACATGTCACCGTTGCGGCTAAAGCTGCGATTGCGTGAGAAATTGCGGTCGAAGGAGCGGTTTCTCCTCCACTCCCGGTACTGCACTGTCTGCACATCCGGCATTGCCGCCTGGGATAATGGCACGTAGGCCGGCTGGGCGTTGACCGGCACCACCTCCGCCGCGACGAATGTGGCCGACAGGGTGGCGGCAAGCAGGCCCGTTGTGATTCTATTCATTGGTATTCTCCGCAAAGGTTTGTCGGGCGTCCCATTGGCAAAAAACGATAGGGCGTCGGATTTGTTCCCCCATGCTGGCGGCCGCCGGACTGAGATCGACTGCCTGGCTGCTCGCCAGAGCCCGGGGAACAAGCAGGGGCCAGCGATTTAGGGCAAAGCGCGGGTTTGGAACCATCTTTTCCGGTTGACCGGTCGCGGCACTCTCCCTATGTTCCGCGCAATTTCGAGGGCGGCCTTTTCGAGCCCGCGGGAGCGCGTAGCTCAGCCGGTAGAGCAACTGACTTTTAATCAGTAGGTCATGGGTTCGAATCCCATCGCGCTCACCAAAAACTCAAGAAAACCAGGGGTTTGCGACAGGTGATGGCGGTTTTCTGTGTCCGCAGAATTTCGTGTCCGCTCTATGTCCGTAAAAAGGCTCACATTGGTCCTTCGTGGACCGATTCTACGATTGACGGGTGATCTTACGTAGCGTTAACTTCTTATTAGCTTTTGCTAACAAAGAGGGCTTCCAATGAAAACCGCTATCGTTTGCGCGGCGATTGTGCTTGCCGTGTCGAGCGCCGCTATGGCGCACGAGAAGAAGAAGCCAACAGTCACTGCCGAAAAGACATGTGCAGGCATGTCGATCAAGGCGGCAGCAGCCGCCAAACTTGACTGCGCCGCTACCGGAACCGCCAATTCACCACAGACGGACATGGGCAGTAATTCCGAGCCCCGCCTCGGTTATGAGACGAGCAGTCCCCAGGTGTTCTCTTTCGGGCTCTAGGGGTTGATGGTCGATTTTAGGGAGACGCTCACACACCAGGCCGGCGAGGCGCTCGCGGAAGTCTCGCCCTTCAGGAACCGCTTCGCTGATTTTCAACCTAAGCCCGCTTGAATGTGTCATTCGGTTGCGCCATTGTGCCAGCCGCGCAAGTGATATGAGCCAACAATGAAGCATCTAGAGAAGGCACGCCCTTTCGTGCCGACTGAATTTCATGTCTGCACTGTCGCAGATGGGAACGGCGCCCTTGGCCTTCTCTCGATCCATACAACGGAAGGGCTGTTGGATATCGCACTCGACCAACAGGCGGCCGAAGCCATCGTGGGTGCCGTCAATGAAATCCGCTCGAAGCTGCGTTCGAGCCGCTAGTCTCATCGGGCCAGATTTGTCTGTCGCCGAGCATTAAGCGGTAACGCATATCCAAGTGGCCGATGAGGGTTCTGGCCTCAACCGCCGAATAGAACATCACTATTTCGCGGCCATCTTCGATGCGCTTAAGGCGGTAGACGTCTCGGTCCATTAGCGACATTTGCTCCCCACAAGGGAACATTAGCCTTCCTTCGTGACGATTTCGTGATGGGTCTTTCAGAACGGCCACGCCAACGCCAGCACGACGGTCGACGGCGGCGCTGGGGTGAGGCTGAGGAAGGGCTGAAATTTTCTTGTTCGCACGTTTCATCCATTAGTGAGGAAGCATATATTATCAGCAGCCGGTGGCCCGTCCCCCCGACTCTCCGCCGGTTAGGCCCGGCACGTTCCTGGTCCCCGCCAAAGATGCCGGGCCGCTTTTCTGCCCAACCGAATGGAATGCGCGCCCTTGGCGCTCCGCTGCGCGTCGAAACCGGGAATATTACCCCGAAACGGAAAGGGACAAGCTTGGAACTTTCGCGAATCAAACACCCAAAGCCCGCTGCCCGAAGGAGGGACTGGCAGCGGGCCGTTCTGGAGGGCGCAGCGAAAGCAACGGCTTGGCGAAACGGCCAAAAACGAACTTTTAATCAGTAGGTCATGGGTTGGACATCGCGCTCACCATTGTCAGATGACATGCCAGCGCTTTTGGTTTGCCCGTGAATCCGTGCGGCGCAACGGCCGCTCAGACGCCTGGTGACAGATGCACCTCCAAGACGGCGGCTTTCTTGGCAATCAGTCCTTCCAGATCCGCGTCGGATCGCTTGGTGCCGGTACGTTCGCGCAGCAACGAGATCACCGCGCTCATCGAAAGCTGGACGGTGCGGTCGCTCAGGATTGCGTCCACCGCGCCGGCGACATCCGGAGTCTCCGTCGGTGCTCGCATGATCGGTTCCTTTCTGTTCAACTCGGCCTCGGCGCCGTTGGCCGGTCCCCGCACGCCCCGGTCGAAGATGACCGCCAGGCCGTTCTTCACGGCGAGGGCGGCGACCATGTCGTCGAGGTTGCGATCGGAAAGCGCTGGCTCCGAAGGATCGGGTTTCAGGGTTCTGCGGATGACTCGGGCGGCCTGGTCCGTCGACACAAAGCCAAAGTGCCGTTTTCTGGCCTCGACATATTGTTCTACGATCATGCTCAGACGCCGGGCTGCGATATCCCTGGGTTCCTGCATCTGGACCTCCTTCGGCTGCCGTAAGCGCAAGGTCGGCATTACCGACAGGAAATAGGGCGGCTGGTCGAGTCAGACAGGGGACGGACCAATCATTCCACGCATCTTCCAAAGAATCAGGAACGATCCCGGCCCTGATGCATTTTGGCTCTATGACCAGCTCATTGAGGGACGCCGGGACATGAAGATTGCGCATGTCGCACCACTTTACGAATCGGTGCCACCAAGGCTCTACGGGGGTACCGAGCGTATCATCTCATACCTTACCGAAGCTCTCGTCGATCTCGGCCACGAGGTGACATTGTTCGCCAGCGGCGACACAAAGACCTCCGCCAAACTGGTGCCATGCCGCGAAAGGGCGCTTCGTCTCGATCCCCGCCCGCTGAAGTCCGAGATCGCCGCGCATCTGTCGATGCTCGACGAGGTGAGGAACCGGGCCGACGAGTTTGACGTCGTTCATTTCCATCTCAGCCATTTCCTGCATTTTCCGTTTTTCCGCGATATGCCGCAACGCACGGTGACGACCCCGCATGGCAGGCTGGATTACGCGGACCTCGCGCAAGCCTATGACCGGTTTCCTCGGTTTCCCATGATTTCCATATCCCGCAGCCAGCGGGCGCGGTTCGCATCCGCGAATTGGCTGGCTACAATCCATCATGGGCTGCCGCTCGAGCTTTACGAGCCCGATTTCGAGGCAGGCTCCGATGGGACCTATCTTGCATTTCTCGGCAGAATGTCGCGCGACAAGCGGCCGGACCGGGCGATCGAGATCGCCCGCCGCACCGGCTTGAAACTGAAGCTCGCCGCCAAGGTGGGCGATGGCGACCGCGCCTATTTCGAGGAAGTCGTGCAGCCGCTGATCGATGGCGACCAGGTCGAATATGTCGGCGAGATCGGCGAGGATCAGAAGAGTAGGTTTCTGGGCAATGCGGCCGCTTTGCTGTTTCCCATCGATTGGCCCGAACCCTTCGGGCTTGCGGTGATCGAGGCCATGGCCTGCGGAACCCCGGTCATGGCCTGGAGTTGCGGGGCCATGCCCGAGATCATCGATCATGGGGTCACCGGCTTTGTCGTCGAAACCATCGAAGATGCCGTCGCCTCAATGCCGGCTCTCCTGCAACTCGACAGGCGACGAATAAGAACGGCCTTCGAAAAGCGGTTCTCCGCCGTCAGAATGGCCAGGGATTATGTCGCGGCCTATTCGCGGCTGAGCGACCGCCACGAGCAGAGCAGAGCCTCGTAAACCTTCACCCGTCCAGAAATCAGCACGGGACAATCTTCTTGACCATTACCCAACTCGACGAGCGCAAGCTCGACCCTGCAATAGCACTGGCTTCCCTGGACGAAACCGCCCCCAGGGAACCGCATCGGCTTTACGCCCTCAAGCATAGCGATTGCTTTGCCGTCGCCGATGCCTATGGCGACATACGCGGCGCTGGCGACGGCTTCTTCCGTGACGACACGCGCATGCTCTCCGAATTTCGCCTGACCGTTGGCGGGCGGTCGCTGTCGTTGCTTGGCGCATCGCTTAGCCAGGACAACGTCCTGTTCACCAGCAACCTGACCAATCTGCCGATCGAGAGCGCCGCGGGCCGTCAGATTCCGCAGGGCGCGATCCATATCGAGCGGGTCAGGCTTCTGTGGGAGGAAAGGCTATATGAACGCATCACGCTCTCCAACTATAGCCGGGAGCATTCGACGGTCCTGGTGTCGCTGCGCTTTGGCGTCGATTTTCGCGACATGTTCGAAGTCCGAGGTTCGACCCGTTCCAAGCGCGGCACCGCGCACACGGCCGAGATCGACCAGAGTTCGGTCGTGCTTCGCTACGAAGGTCTGGACGAAGTGGAGCGGACATCGGCGATCTCGTTTTCACAGCCGCCCGATCAACTGACCTCCGAGCGGGCGGATTTCTTCATTGCCGTCACCAAGCGCAGCCGCCAGACGCTGTACGTGGAGGTGGGGAGCAAGACAGACGCCCGCCCGCAAATTGATCGGTTCCGGGCCGCCGCCGCCCGCGCCCGTTTCGGCATGCGCGCCAAGCGCCGGCATGGGGCGACGCTCCACAGTTCGGGCCGCGTCTTCAATGACTGGATGGAGCGGGCCCGCGCCGATGTGGCGCTGCTCACGACGGAACTGGCGACGGGGCCTTACCCCTATGCCGGCATTCCGTGGTTCTCCACCGCCTTCGGCCGGGACGGCGTGATTTCCGCTCTGCAGATGCTTTGGCTAAATCCCGGCCTCGCCCGTGGCGTTCTTGCGTTTCTCGCCCAGCACCAGGCGACCGAAACCTCACCCTTCAGCGATTCCGAGCCCGGCAAGATCATGCACGAGACCCGCAAGGGCGAGATGGCGGCGCTGAGTGAGTTGCCGTTCGGCCGCTATTATGGCGGCGTCGACACGACGCCGCTCTACATTCATCTCGCCTGCGCCTATGCGGACCGCACGGGAGACACGGAATTCATCGATCGCCTGTGGCCATCGCTGTGCGCCGCCGCCGAGTGGATCGAGACGGCGAGCCGTTCGACCGGGTTCCTTACCTACCAGCGCGCCGCGGAATCCGGTCTCGCCAACCAGGGATGGAAGGACAGTTTTGATTCCGTCTTCCATGCCGATGGCCGCATTCCGAAAGGACCGATCGCGCTGGTCGAGGTCCAGGGTTACGTCTTTGCGGCGTTCCAGGGATTGGCAAAGCTTGCGCGGCTGCGCGGCGAAGAGGAGCGGTCGGAAAATTGGGAACTGCGCGCCGATGCGATTCGCCAACATGTCGAACGCCATTTCTGGATCGAAGACCTTGGCTATTATGCGCTGGCGATCGATGGCGATGGCCAACCCTGCAAGGTGCGCACGTCCAATGCGGGCCACCTGCTCTATGTCGGCCTTCCCAATCCGGATCGCGCACGCATTGTCGCCGATCAACTGCTATCGGCTTCGTTCCATTCCGGCTGGGGGCTGAGAACGCTGGCGGACGACGCTATCTTCTTCAACCCGATGTCCTATCATAACGGCTCCATCTGGCCGCACGACACCGCGATCTGCGCCGCCGGACTGGCGCGCTACGGCATCCGCGACAACGTGGTGCGGTTGATGAGTGGGACCTTCGAATCCGCGGTTCATTTCAACATGCGGCTGCCCGAACTGTTCTGCGGATTCACGCGCGCGGCCGGCGAAGCGCCGATTGCCTATCCGGTGGCTTGCCTGCCGCAGGCCTGGTCCGCAGGCTCCGCCTTCATGCTCATGCAGGCCTGCCTGGGCCTTCAGATTGACGGTCGGACGAACGAAATTCACGTGACCCAGCCGCGCTTGCCGATCGGTATCGACAATCTCGTCATTCGCCATCTCTCGGTAGGACATGTGGCGGTGGATCTGACGTTCCAGCGCGTGGGAGATCGTGTCGGCGCCTTCCTTGCGGATGCGCACGAGGGACTGGTGCCTCTGGTGGTCAGGAGTTGAAAAATCGGAACCATCATGAGTGCGGAACGTTGGATCACCACGTCATGGATGCCGGAGATCCTGTCGGTGGACTTGCCGCGTCCCATTGAAAGGTAGTCAATTCGAAATGCCCGACAACAGTTGGTATCTGGTCGTCCCTTCGGCCGCAATGTGGCTCTTCATTCTCGCAATTGTCGGTATCTCATGTGTCGCGCTTGCGGTGGTAATGTCGCGGGGACAGGCCAGGAGCGCGAAGCTCGCCAGGTATGAAGCAGAACCCATTCGCGGTCCGTTGCCGGAATTCGAGAAGAACGGGCAATCCACGACCGCCGCGCTCGTCCAATGGTCGCCGGAAACCTTGCGTCACATTTTGGCGAAGGAACTTCCCGATGCGCAGGTGATCGTGGTTTCAAACCGCGAACCCTATATCCACAACCGCAACGGCGATGAAATCCAACTGGTCGTGCCCGCCAGCGGGCTGGTCTCCGCGCTGGAGCCGATTACGCGCGCCTGCGCCGGCACATGGATCGCCTATGGTGGCGGTTCGGCCGATCCGCTTGTCGTCGACGAAAATGACCGCGTCGAGGTGCCGCCTGAAAATCCTTCCTATACGTTGCGCCGCGTCTGGCTGAGCGAGGAAGAACTGCAAGGCTATTACCTGGGCTTTGCCAATGAAGGGCTCTGGCCGCTGTGCCACATAGCCTTCACCCGGCCGATATTCCGCGCCTCCGACTGGGAGGCCTATGAGGCGGTCAACCGTAAATTCGCCGATACCGTCGTCGCGGAGGCACGTAACGAGCGGCCCATCGTGCTGGTCCAGGACTACCATTTCGCGCTGTTGCCGCGGATGATCCGGGAGCGCCTGCCGGAAGCGATCATCATCACCTTCTGGCACATTCCGTGGCCGAATTCAGAGGTGTTCAGCATCTGCCCATGGCGCGAGAAGATTCTCGAAGGATTGCTGGGCAGTTCAATCGTCGGCTTTCACACCCAGTTCCATTGCAACAACTTCATCGATAGCGTCGACCGCTTCCTGGAGAGCAGGATCGAGCGTGAGGATTCCGCCATCTCCTATGGCGGTCAGATCAGCCTGGTTCACGCCTATCCGATTTCAATCGAATGGGAGCCGCCGCGTCTGAGCAAACTGCCTGCCGTTGCAGAATGTCGCCGGCTTATCCGCGATAAATTCGGCTTTGCCGAAAACGTCAGGCTGTGCGTGGGCGTCGAACGCCTCGACTATACCAAGGGCATCCTGGACCGCCTCAACGCGCTCGATGAGTTGCTCACACTGCATCCGGAATGGATCGGCAAAGTGGCGTTCCTGCAGGTCGCCGCGCCAAGCCGCGGCACCTTGCCTGCCTATCAACAATTGTACGAGGAATGTCTGCGCCATGCCGAGGATATCAACCAGCGCCATGGTCGTGAAGGCTATACCCCGGTGGTGCTGGTGACCGAACATCACTCGCAAACACAGGTCTACGAGATTTACCGGGCCGCCGACGTCTGCATGGTCACCAGCCTTCACGACGGCATGAACCTGGTTGCAAAGGAGTTTGTCGCGGCGCGCGAGGATGAACAGGGCGTGCTGCTGCTCAGCATGTTTGCCGGCGCGTCGAAGGAGCTGCTGGAGGCGTTGATCGTCAATCCCTACGACGCGGCGATGATGGGCGACGCCCTGCTGCAAGCCTTGACCATGTCACCGGAAGAGCAAAGTCAGCGCATGCGACGCATGCGCGAGGTCGTACGCGAAAACAATGTCTATCGATGGGCGGGCAGCATGCTGTTCGATGCGGCGCGCCTGCGCAAACGCGATGCGGTCGATCGTGCCGTCAATGGCGCCCCCGGTTCTTCTGGCCCCGGTTCTTCTGGCCCCGGTTCTTCCGGCAATGTGATATCGCTGCTCGACCGCAAGCGCGTGGCAGCGCTGTGATGTCGACATTGTCAAACTTGACCGAACCCAACGTCCCGCAGGATGCGTGGTGCCTTTTCCTCGATATCGATGGCACGCTTCTCGAACATGCCGCGCATCCAGATGCGGTGGTTGTCGGCGATGAATTGCGGGCGCTGTTGGCGGGGCTCGAATTGCAATTGGACGGAGCTCTGGCGTTCATCACGGGACGGTCGATCGCCGCGGTCGATCATCTTTTCCAGCCCCTCAGATTGCGCGCCGCCGGGCTTTACGGCCTTGAACACAGGCTCACGCGTGATGGTCCGGTCGAGGCGGCGGGAGAGCCGGCCGACATTGCGGCGCTTGCCGAGGAAATCGAAGCGGAGCTGGGCAGTGCGGACGTCTATATCGAGCGCAAGGGTCCGATCCTGGCAATCCACACGCGCGCGGCACCGCAATTGTTGCAGCGCGCGACGCAACTCGTCGAGCAGGCGCTGGACAGGTTGCCCGCGGGGTATCGGGTGCTGGCTGGCAATGCCGGCGTTGAATTGATGCCGTTGGAGGCGGCGAAGGGAGCGGCAATCAGGCGCTTTTTGGATCTGTCGGCTTTCGAGGGGAGGCGGCCGGTGTTTCTTGGCGACGACACATCCGACGAGAATGGTTTTGAGGCCGTGAATGAGATGGACGGCATCTCGATCCGCATCAAACCGAGCGGACCGACAGCGGCGCGCCACGTGCTTGCCGGGGTTGGCGAGGCCTTGGCTTGGCTGGCTGCGGTGAGCCAGACTCAGTCCGTCACCGCCGGCTCGTTCGGCAAGACGGTTCGGGCAAAGGCCGGGCGGGACTGAAGGAATAATGCTTGTCGAAGAATTCAAGAGTTGATGACAGTCCAGTTCAGCAGAAGCCTTTAAGCATCAATTGCTGTACCACCGGCTGCACATTCTCTCGGTAGGTGATGCATCTATCGTAGAGCTTCCTCGCGACGCGCTCTTTGCCGATCCGCTCCCATTCAGGGGTCCAGGACTTGTTCCAGTCGAAATTCTGCGAGATGAGAAGTTCCCTATCGAAACACTGCGGGTCTCGATCCAAAATTTGTCGAGCCTCATCTGCAAGCGGCGTATAAGCTTTGACCGCTGCTATCTTTCTGGCGCGGGCTGCCGAATCCAGCTGAACTTCCACCTCGACAAGTCCCGGCACGTTGGGAACCGCCGCCGAACAAAGGTGCTTGTGGCCCGGTCTGGCGCCGTGCAGCCTGCCATTAAGAGCATTACCAAACGCGCATGCGAGATCGTGAATAGGATTGTAGCCATCGACCGCATCGGAAACGACTTGAACGTCTTGAAATTCCATCAAATCGAGACGAATTTGCCTCAGCACGTCGGCAAAGAAACCACCGTCCGTGGTCAACAGCGCTTTGTACCAAGCGGAATCCGGAATTTCGCCAAAGATTGCTCCGGCAGTCGCACCGGCGGCGTCCACCGCCTCGCGCGAGAATTTGGTTCGAGCCTGGTTACGTCCGCCCGAGCCATCCGTGAGCAGATACACTCGCGGCCTGCTAAGCTCCAGCCA
Source organism: Mesorhizobium sp. B2-5-4 (assembly GCF_006441095.1). Classification (NCBI taxonomy): domain Bacteria; kingdom Pseudomonadati; phylum Pseudomonadota; class Alphaproteobacteria; order Hyphomicrobiales; family Phyllobacteriaceae; genus Mesorhizobium; species Mesorhizobium sp. B2-5-4. Next base: position 196,104 of record NZ_VFUR01000011.1, read on the forward strand.
ATGATGGATTCTGAGCTCATGTCCTGGATGTGCGAGGATCAGCACATGTTGCAACTTTTCAGGCATGTGGTCGCTCTCTAGTCATACTCCGGCATTGCCCAGCCGGAGGCCGAAATCAGGTTGCGTCGAAATGCTGTGCAACGGTCCCGCAAGTTTGGACGCCATCTGGAATCCTTGTCTGGTCAATGGCTTCGAACTAAGAAACGCTGCCTAGCACCCATTGTCTTTGTCGCCAATGCGGAACAGGCCAGGAGGCCGCCTTTGCGGATACTTATAACCAACCTGTTTGTGTCGCAAAATAGCGGCTCGGAATCCGTCGTGGAATTGCTTGCCGACGGACTTCGCGGCGCGGGGCATCAAACTATGTTGTTAGCGCCGATGCTTGGCGACATGGCTGACAGGCTCCGCAGCCGCGGGCACCAAGTGGTTGATCGGATCGCGGAGATTATCGAAAGGCCCGATGTGATCCACGGGCAGCATCTGACTCCCTGTCTGACCGCGGTCGCCAGATTTCCTGATGTGCCGGCCGTATTCTCCTGTCATAGCGCCTTCTTCGAGGTCGAGGCCCCGATGCTCCATCCACAGATTCGCCATTGGATCGCGGTGGACGAGGCGTGCAAAGCAAGATGCCTCTCACGGGGTGTGCCGGCAGACAGGTTGGATATTGTTTTCAATGCGGTTGATCTCGAACGTTTCAAGCAGCGACCGCGGCTGCCCTCGAGGCCGCAGAGGGGGCTGCTGCTAACCAAGAATTTCGAGCACCAGCAAGCAGTGCGAGAAGCCTGCCTCAAAAGCGGAATTCACCTCGATGAGCTGGGGTCCGCAACAGGCCGGTACTCATATCAACTCGAAAAAGATCTGCTCGAGTACGACATCGTGTTTGCGACTGCCCGAATGGCTATCGAGGCGGCAGCAGTGGGGTGCTCGGTTGTGGTTTGCGACGGACGTGGCTTCGCCGGCTTGCTGACTGCAGGAAACATGGAAATGTGGCGGCGCATGAACCTCGGCGTCGGACTTCTGACCAGACCGACCACAATCCACGATCTGTTGGAGGCGATCTCGAAGTTTGATGCCGACGATGCCGCCGAGGTGACAGCCTATTTTCGTGGAACGGTAGGTGCAGGCGACTTCATCAAGGAACATCTTCGAATTTATGATCAGGCCATACAGGCCAATTCTGCTACCACGGCAGACGAACGGTCGCTCGCCACCGCTTGCTGGATCGAAGAGATTGGTGTTTCAGCCTCACCTCGCAAATGGCTCCAGATTGCCAAGGAACTGCACGGGTTGGTCGGCCCTGAAACCTCGCTGTTGCAGTTGCTGCAGTCAAACACAGAAACCCTAGAGGGCAGTGCAGTGGCGTTGGCCGACCTTGGTGGACAGGTCAATTCCATCAAGCTCGATACGGCCCAACTTGTTTCGCTCTCCCACGCGTCAGCTTCGATCGTTAACGTGACCGAAATCACCCGAGACACATTGTCTCGAATAGATCAGAATCTGGCAGTTCTTTCGGATTTGGCAAGCAAACTCAAACGATTATATAACAGTTTGACCCCTCTATTTTTGCGAAAGATTCTTCTCAGGATGCGAGAGCGAATTTGAAGGTAGCTGACGGAATTCGTGGCTATTGAATTTGTACATCGCCAAGATCTGGCAGCAACTTCCTGTGTCAGCATCTTAGCAGTACCGGCGTGCTCGGACATCCGCTTGAATATTTCAACTGGAGGGGTCGTCGATTTTTTAATGATCCAACCTTCCCTGAATGCATCGTCGGCCAAGTCGAGAAAATTCTCACCATGGGCGCGACGCCCAATCGTATCTACGGCCTGAAAATCTTTGCGCACCAGCATGATTGGATTTCGAGAGAAATCGATTGGATCAATGCGCTTCCAAATCTTCATTTTGTGTATCTTTCCAGGCGAGACCTTCTCGGTCAGGCGGTATCTTGGGCAAGGGCGATCCAAACGGGTCAGTACCGATCGACCCAGCCCGCAAACCAGCCGGCGGTTTTCGATGCCGAACTGATTCGGAGGCAGCTCGATGTGCTGGTTCGGGAAAGGGCGCGCTGGGAGATGTTCTATGCACGAACGGGGATCGAACCTCTAAGACTCGAATATGAGCTAGTTGTCGCGAACCCACAGGATGCCGTCCGCAAAGTCGCCGATATGATGGGCCTGCAACTGCAGCCCAATCAGGATTTCAGCAAAGTCGTCATCCAGAAACAGCGAGACTCGATCAACCTCGAATGGGCCCATCGTTTCAAGTTAGAGCAGGGCAATCCAAATGTGTTGGATATCGTATGAGGTCGTCACATGCCGTCGCGATGGAATACTGCGGGAATTGCAGGCGGCGCTGTCGTCAGCCTTCCCCGAAAACTAGCGAAACATTGCCACCCGCGTGGCGCTCGAGGCGACTGGCGAGGTCGAGTTCCAGCAGCACCATGAAGACCTGGGCCGGGTGTAGGCCGGTGTGGCGGATGATTTCGTCGACCGGCACCGGTGTCGGCCCCAGCGCCTCGATCACCTTGGCGCGGTCCCTCTCGCCCGGTGGCGGCGTTGCCGAAAAATCGGGCGGGTCTTCAAACGGCAGCACCTCAGGCGCTCGCATGCCGGTCAGTGGAAGGATCGCCCTGGATATGTCCGAAGCTTCGGTGACCAGCGTGGCGCCGTCCTTGAGCAGGCCGTTGGTACCGGCTGCGCGCGGATCGAGTGGGGAGCCGGGGACCGCAAAGACGAGTCGGCCCATCTCGCCGGCAAGCCTGGCGCTGATCAGCGAGCCTGAGCGCCGCGCTGCCTCGACCACCACCAGTCCAAGGGCAGCACCAGCAACAAGACGGTTACGGCGCGGGAAATCCTGGGCACGCGGCTGCCAGCCGAACGGCATTTCCGAGATGATGGCGCCGCGCTCGGCAATATCATCGCACAGGCCGGTATTTTCGGGCGGGTAGGGCAGGTCGAGGCCGCCGGCGAGCACTCCGACCGTACCGGTCAAGAGACTGCCCTGATGCGCCGCTGTGTCGATGCCGCGCGCCAGGCCGGAGATGATGCCGTAGCCCTCTCTTGCGAGATCGGCTGCCAGCATGCGCGCCATCTTGATGCCGGCAAGCGACGCGTTGCGGGCGCCGACAATCGCGACCCCCGGCAGTCGGAACACCGCGGCATTACCCTTGACCGCCAGCAGCGGCGGCGGATTGTCCATGCTGCGCAGCAGCGGCGGATAGTCTGCCTCGCCGATGCCGACAAAGCGTGCACCGATCCGCCTCGCGGCCTCCATCTCGGCCTCGGTTTCGGCAACGGAAGGGATGCGCACGATCCGGTTGGCGCCACCGGAAATCATCAGTTCCGGCAGCATTTCCAACGCGACCTCGGCCGAACCGAAGCGGTTGATCAGGTCGCGAAAAGAGGCCGGGCCGACATTCTGGGTGCGGATCAGCCGCAGCCAGCTTAGCCGCTGGCGATCGGTGAGACGCGGCCCGGCGGCCGGTTCGCTCACCCCTTGGCTCCGATCTTGCCTTCGGTGCCGGCAATCAGCCGCGAAATGTTTTCCCGATGTTTGATGAAGACAATGATGCTCATCACCACGAACAGCACTGCAATCCGCGGTGTGCTCATGAAATACAGGGCGATCGGGACGACGACGGCCGCAGCCAGCGCTGCCAGCGAGGAGAAGCGGAACAGAAAAGCCATCACCAGCCAGACAATGGCGAAGATCAACGCCACCTGCCAGGCAAGGCCGACCAGCACACCGAGATAGGTCGCGACGCCCTTGCCCCCTTTAAACCTCAGCCATGCCGGAAACAGGTGGCCCAGAAAGGCGCCAAAGCCAGCCCAGACCGCCGTCTCAGGCGCGAAATGGCCTGCTATCAGCACGGCGGCCGTGCCTTTCAGCGCATCGAGCAGCAAGGTGGCGGCGGCGAGGCCCTTGTTGCCGGTGCGCAGCACATTGGTGGCGCCGATATTGCCGGAGCCGATCTTGCGTACGTCACCAAGGCCAGCCGCGCGGGTGAGCAGCAGGCCAAACGGAATTGAGCCCAGCAGATAACCGAACACCAACGCCAGGATAAGGCCGTAAGTCATTGTTTCCCCCGCATTGTCCACAACCATGCTCGATGGGGCATGGTTACCGCCGGCTCAGGCAGAAAATACTGTGCGGCCCGCCACCAGCGTTTGCAAGACCTTGCCTTGCAGTCGTGCGCCTTCGAAGCATGTGTTTTTCGAGCGCGAGCGGATGCCGCTTTCACTGACAATCCAGGGTTCATCGAGATCGACGAGCGCGAGATCGGCTACCGCGCCCGGCTTCAGTGTGCCGCCGGGCAATCCAAACAGCCTCGCCGGCGCGGTGGACAAGGTTTCGATCAGCCTGAGCAAAGGCACGTCGCCATTGTGGTAGAGCCGCAAGGCCGCCCCAAGCAGGGTTTCGAGGCCGATGGCGCCAGCAGCGGCGTCAGCGAAGGGCAGCCGCTTGGTGTCGACATCCTGCGGATCATGCGAAGAGACGATGACATCGATCGTTCCGTCCTTCACCGCCTCGATCACAGCCAGCCGGTCTTCCTCGGCGCGCAGCGGCGGCGTCAGGCGGAAGAAGGTGCGGTACTCGCCGACGTCGTTTTCATTGAGCGACAGATTGTGGATCGATACGCCCGATGTCACTGCCGCGCCGTCAGCCTTCGCCCGCGCCATGGCGCTTGCCGCCATTGCCGTCGAGATCTTCGCGGCGTGGTACGAACCGCGCGTCAGCCGCGCCAGCGCGAGGTCCCGCTCGAGCGGGATGGATTCGGCTTCACGCGGAATGCCGGAAAGACCGAGCCAACTGGCATACAGGCCTTCATTCATGACGCCCGAGGACCCAAGGTCGGCATCCTGCGTTTCATGGACGATGGTGGCGCCGAAATCGCGCGCGTAGGTCAGCGCGCGGCGCATCACCAGCGCGCTCGATATCGTAT